>NZ_JBLYZI010000063.1:0-33630 GCF_057680865.1 Endozoicomonas sp. Z74 | reverse complement strand
GCTTATCAGTGAGCGAGGAGAATTTGGAAAACAGGGCTTTTGCAGACATCGAAAGACAGGAAAAACCCTGATTATACAGGCTGTTTCTTGATGGCGCTGTTCAATTGGTGATCATGTTTTTGCCCTGCGTTTGGGGCCACCTCTGGAGCATTTATGCACAATCCGAAAGGTTATATACAGTTGGGCAAAATATGGGCTGAATATATAAGGGAGAAGGTTGTTCAGTGTGCCGGGTCGATTGATCAGGTACTATGTCAGAACCCATATTATCGGCACTTGCGTTATGGCTCGAATACGCCTTCTCAATGATGAAAATGTGCTATAAAACAGGCCAGGTGGTTACTCATTAAATCATATTGAAACCGGTGTACAGAGCATTCTGTTCAATCATCAGGTTAATGGCCTCTTCAGAAGAGTGACCCTGAAGCAGATCAATATCGAACTCCATGCTGCTGGTCCATGCCCCCTGGGTTTCCGAGGCCAGCTGAAGGGTTGACCCGGTGCTGGATTTGGCCAGATCCAGATAGGGTAATGGGTCTTTGGCTGCCTCTGTGGGCAGAAAGGCGGCAATATCAATAGTGTCCTGATCGGGCTGGAAACCTTTGATGATATCGGTGGCAGGGTGGTCAGAGGTTCCGGCATCCTCATGGGCGAGGATTAGTCTGTCCGGTGCAGAGACGCTGTTCAGCTCCAGCAGGTCGTTACCCGGTCCACCCTGTAAACGACTGCCGTCTTTATGGGCAAACAGCTTGTCATCACCGGGACCGCCATGAACGGTTTTATCACCCACAAGTTCTGAAGACGGAGGCGCCTGAAGGTGGTCGCTGCCTTCATGGCCAAACTGCCTTGACGCCACCAGGGTTGAGCTACTGACCAGAGCACTGAGGCGGGCTGCCGCGTCCATGGCGGCTCCTCCGGATATCAGGGTATCCAGGGGAACCTGATCCAGTGTGATGGTTTCGGAGTCCGCTCCCTGTTGCACTGTGATCCGGGTGCTTCCAGACACTTCGTGTATCACCACGTTAGTTGAGGGATTGCTTGAAAGCTCGGTGGAAGACCATACTGCGTTCAGGGACAGTAAATCACTCAGATCCAGTTGATCCAGCCCGGGTTCGAAATCCCTGATCAGGGTCTGCCCATGGTCTCCCGTCAAGAAAGCAAACACATCTGACTGACCGTCACCGGCTCCCTGATAAGCCCCTCCCCACACTTCGTTGTTGCCAGAGCCTGGTTGTATCCGGTTTTGTCCAGGGCCAGCGACCACCAGGTCATTTCCTCCACTGGCAGACACTAGCTGGGACTGGCCGTTGGCAACAATGATGTCATCGTCTCCAGTTCCTGTAATGTCGGTTGCCTTGTTCACCACAAATACGCGAATGGTTTCAGGGTTACTTTCCCATGGGGCACCGTCTCCTGCATCGGATATTGACCGTACCCCCAGTATGTAATTGCCGGAATGGCTGTCTGTCAGAAAGAGATTGCCTACCTCCCGGGCGGTCAGAACGGTACCGGGTGTGGTGATCGAAGGCGTGCCAACCGATGAAGAGGTGCTGTCCTGAAATGTGCCTGAGGCTGGCATTCCCTGTACCAGAGCGTACAGTTCTGTTCCGGCCAGGTTGCTGACCGTTGTCGCTGGATTGATTACGGACATCTGGATCTGCAGGGGAGCGGCAGTGTCCACTGTCATGAAAACCGTTCGCCGATCAATGTGAAGGGTGGGCTTGTCGGACTTCGGCTGGATGGTAAAGTGGGTGCTTAACACCACCTCGGGTCCCAGGCTGGTGGTGCAACCCTCTGTTCTGTCTACTGAACGGATCCTGATACTTGCCTCTGTGGATCCGTGACCATCCCCTGAGTTAAACCAGATGGACGACACACTGCTGCTTTCCGTGGTGACCGTAACGGAAAGCTCTCCTGAAGTTCCAGGTATCAGCGGTGTAAGCGGGGCTCCCGGAACCACGAGGGAGGGTTTAATGGCCTCCGGTTCAGGCGGGTACAACAAACTGCCGCTGTCCGGCTTCAGGGTTAAGGTCACCTGAATACCTTCAGTATGATCCTGGGCATCGCTGAAGCGGTCAGTGGTTTGTATATTCACCGCCAGAGGAATATCGGTGTTTTCATCGCCACTGTATGTGGTTTCCAGTTGGTTGAGGGTTACTTCATCGCCCTGGGGTTGAACCTTTACCTCAAACGCCTGCCGGTTAGTACACACTTCCCCAAGGGCCTGCTCATGGCTGTAGGCATTCAGGGTGAGCTTGACAGTACCACTGAAATCTCTGGCTGGATGAAAGAGCAGTGTCTGAATAGAGCCTGCCGGGTCAATCCGATTTTCGGGTATTTGCCATTTTCCCCCCCCATTAAAAGGCAGTGGTTGCCCGGAAGCGGCTTTTACAACCGCACCGTTCGGAACCCCTGAAAGCACCACAGACAGGATTTCGGAGCCATCGTTATCGTTCAGGGTGGCCATCAGCCCTTTCATTTCAATGTCCGAATCCTCCTTGCCCGTCTGGAAGGTGGATGTCAGTGCTGTGCAGTGGTTTACCGGGTTAACGATCAAACTGACCTCTTTGTTAAAGGTTTTTTCATGAGGGTTGCCCGGAGGGCCGGTAACAGGAAGGCCGGTTGTCGTATCATGAACCGTTGCATCCAGCTTCAGAGGATAGGTGCCTGAGTTGAGGCCTTTTCCAGGTGTGAAGGTAAAGGCTCGAATACGCGTTTCAAAGTCGGCCTCACTCTCACCCCCTTGGCGGTGGCTAATATAACCGGCACCGTCGGGCATTAATCCATTGCCGGATAGTGTTATTCCCGGCGGGGGGGTAAGACGAAGATGCTCCAGAGTTTCTACTCCCCGGTCTTGAGCGGTATCAACATCAGTGGTTTGGATATGCAGGTTCACCGGTGCGGAAACATCATGACCTTTCCACTCATCGGCCTCTGCTGCCGGGTCTGTCCAGGTTCTGAGGTCATACTCGGATTCATCTGCTTGCTCATCCTGTGAGTTCTCAACCACGGGGCGCACTTTAAAGGTCAGCTGAAAACCGTTGTTGCTGGTTTCATCCGACTCGGTATTGCGTTTCATGATCTGGTAAGTGACGGAGTCCTGGCCGGAGAAATCTCTGGGAGGGCGAAACTCAAGGCGGCTGAAGTGCTCTGGTTTGATGACGTATTCAGTGGTGTAGCCATTGCTGTTCCAGTATACCGAAGAGGCTCCCTTGAGGCCCCAGCCATGAAGGTCTGCAACAGTGATGCGAAAGGTGGTTTCTTCTACGTCTGACGTATGGCTCTGGGTGAGGTCAATGCAGCTTTTACCTTCTGCGTTGCGGTCTACCGGGATCCAGGCATCTTCTTTTCCTTCAAGAAAATCACAGGTGAACACACTTTCTGGTCGGGTGGGGGGGGTATCGGTACCACTGTCGTCGGTCACGATGACCTTCATACGGGCAAACCGAGCTTCCTCATCACCAACGTCACTGACAATGGTTCTGGTTTCTATCTGATAGCTGCCGCTGTGACTAAAGTGAACTGTGATCCCTTCAAGGTTGCCACTCTGAACCAACCAGTCATTGCCGTCAAAAATCAGTTCCTGCCCGGCACTGGTTTCCAGGTGCCAGCCACCGGTCACTTTGTTCTGTCCGGACTGATCGTACACGGCGATTTCATACTGGGGGCGTTTGTCGGTTTTCAGGTGTTCGCTGTTATCGGTGTCAGTGGAAGCCAACTGAAGGGATTGCAGTGGAAAATCGTTATGAGCGATGGAAGAAGGGTTTTTGATCCATACCTGGGTGTTTTCCTTTGGGTCCAAAGGGCTGGCAGGGGGTTGCTGACCATCCACTTCTCCCCACCAGTCAATGTGACCATTGGCAGTGATCTCTCTGGTAGTTGACAGGCCATTCTGCTGATCAGTTATTTTAATGTTGAAGGTGAAGTCGGTGGTCCGGCTCGAAGGTGATGGGTAATCACTGTCAATGTTGCCTGTGCTGTCGACAGGAAGGATCTGCATCTTGCCCGCAGCCAGGGCCTGCTCCAGGGCCTCAACCCCTCCAAGCCGGTTGGCCAGGGAACCGGTCAAACCCGGTATCAGGCTGCCATCAATCCAGGGTTGAAAACCCTCTGGCAGGTCAATGCGAGTGATATCCACGACAGTCTCGCTGCCATCGGAATCCCCCAGAATCAGGTTTGACAGTTTGAAAGGAGCACCACCGGAAAGTCTTTCTCCATAAGCATTGACTTCTACTTCGAGCCCTTTCAGGGGGGCAACGCTCTGATCTTGTGTATCCACCACCGGCTCAAACCGAGCCTTGAGTTCATAGTCAAAAACAGCACTGGCTCCATCCCGTTCTGTGACCAGAACCTTCATGGTCAGCAGGGTGTCTCCAGCAAAATCCCGAGGGGGCTCGAGGGTATAAACCCCTTTGTGGAGGTCATCCATGCTGATTTGATAAAAGGGTATTCCTGCCTCCACAAAAGCAATGGGAGGGGCTTTCCCTTTCTCGTTGATCAGACGAAAGCCAGAGTCCATCAGGGAAACCACGGTATTAAGGCTTTCTGAGGGTTGGCCCGTTTCTGAAAGGGAAGGATCAAAAGTGTCGTCATCGGCAGAGTACAGGTCGATCATCAGGGGCAGAAGGAGGTCTTCTTTCCCATGGCCGAGCAGCAGATGAGGGGCGGCCGGATCAAAATTCCAAAGGTCACTGGGCTCAACCCGGGGTTCATCGGGAACCCCGGTGATGCTTACCTTGATGAACCGGTCGGGAGAGAAGGCTGTTTCTTTTCCCGGAGCCGGGGAAATTCCATCCTGGGTGGACTCTTTGCTGACGGAATTCAGCTGCAGACTTACATCCTCAAAATTAACGGAGCTGCGATCAGGGCCAGGCTGATAATAGAGGAGGCCAATGTCGGTTGCTGATACTTCCCAGTGGCCATCCGTCATGGGAGACAGTTCCGTCCAGCCCCCTCCTGTATAAACCCAGAAACTGCCTGTTTTTTCTCCCGGCTGAACCAGAGGTTTTAATGCAAGGAACAGGGTTTCGGATCCATCGGTGTCTACCAGGCTGGCCTGAATACGGGGGCCTATGGGGATCTTGTCATCTTCTTTGCCGGTTATCACCACGGTACTGGGATCTGCACCGGCAGGCTTGACTTGCAATACAGGGGCATCCGCCACAGGTTGGATATGAACGGCAATGGTTTGTGGTGTCCTGGCGGTTTCCACGGAGAAATACCCTTTCTCTGTGGCTATGGCCTCCATATCAATGGTTGCCCGGCCACTCCAGTGCTCGCCGGGAGTCACTGAGAGCTGGTTAAACTCGGCCGGTGAGAGTGTCTCTCCCGGTTTGATTTCCCGGCCATTGACGGTCAGGGTTATCTGGTCTGACACACTTCCCAGTTGGTAGGAAAGGGATTCTGATCCATCCGTGTCCTTCAGCTGAGCGCTCAGCGAAAAGGGCGCATTGGAAAGAAGAAGAGCCGTGTCTTCTTCTGTGACGGCCGGGAGCATTTTGTCTGGCCAGGCGGGAGGATCGGCGACGCCTTTTACATGGATAATCAGGGAGCCTGTCAAATCCTGGTCAGGGCCTGGATCTTTAGTAATGTGCGCCTGAAGCCCAAGTGTAATCTGGTGCTGATTGAGTGAGAAGTCGGATGCACCTTCGGCAGGCACATAGCTGAGGGCCTTTATGAAATAGATTGCGTCTCCCTTGCTGTTAACTTGAAAGTTCTCACTGACAGGGGCTGAGGCGGGGGGAGGGGCTGGTGCATTTGCGGGTTGGGAGGGAGGCTTGCTGACCAGCTGTTCGGTAACCTTGATGATCTCCGAAGCGTTTTCAGTGCACAGGGGGTGGGTAAGGGATTGGGTGGTGCCCGTGCCCGTTCCTGTGATCGTAATGACCTCCATGAACTCCATTACGCAGCGGTAAAAGGTGGCGTTCTGGATCACCAGATTACCTGTACTGCCAATAGTGGTAATGGCAATGTGGTGAATGAAGGTGTTGTCAGCCGTGGTTAATGTGTAGGTTTCAGTGAAACTGTCAGAGGTGCGGTAACCTCCCTGGTGATCAACGGGCTGACCGGAAGCATCATAGGCAATGATCTGGACCTGGGTAGATTGCAGGCTGCTTTTATCGAACCAGGTTCCCAGGCCATCCAGGGTAATATCCACTCTGTTAACCAGAGTTCCCTCAATGCCCAATGTCAGGGTTTCGCCCTCACTCAACCCATCACCGGTATTGCTGCCAATGCCGACTCCTACATCGGTACCGGGTTGGTTAAACAGCTTGATTGCACTGCTTGAGCAGGTGGTTGTAAGGGTAATCTCGCCGGTTTTAAACACGGCCGTATTGCCATTGAGGGTTCCCCAGTCAGAAATGGACGCCAGTCCGTTAAACGTTCCCAGTGGGATATCGACAATTTCGGATTGAATCCGGGAACTGTCTGGCACAAACCTCAGAGGGGCATCGGTCTCGTAACTTAGGCCTGCGATCATTGTTGTCCAGGTTCCGTCCTGGTTTTCATATTGCAGGTGGCCGTACTTCAATGGGTTGGCCAACAGGATTTGGGTCTCGGGCAGGGGGGAAGGGTCTGGCGCAAAAGAAATTTCCGTTTGGGGAACCTCGATAAAACCGCCTTTGGGAACCAGAGCTACCCCTTTGAACAAGAGTTTTCCTCCCTGCAGATCCGATTGCGGGATCTTCAGGCTGCTGAGGGTTTCCTGACGGTCCCTGTCCCCCAGGTTAATATCAAACTGCACAGATACAGGGCTGGAAGGATCTTCCAGGCATTCGGTATCACGGATATTTTCAAAGCGGGCTGCCTGGTCAGCAATGGCGATGGAAAAGGCGGCTGTATCAAGGTCACCGTCTCCATCGGAGATGGTCGCTTCCATGGTGATCGTGTCAACCGGTCCTTTACTGTGATCGATATGGGTGAGGGTCTGGAGCTGCCATTGACTGTCAGGCCTCAGGACTAGCAATCCCAGTGGAGTTTCCAGGGCTTTCTGGTCAACTCCGTACAGGATATGGCTGATTTTGTTCAGGCTGATGGCAGCGAGTATGGCCCGGTCTGCATCGGCGCCAAGCTGGTCGTTCAGCAACAGTGCCCTGTTGGGACTGAAATCGATCATATCCCCTTCTTCTCCCAGGGGGGAGTCCTGGTAAAAATAGTCGGCAGCAGCCACTGGCTGAGTGTCTTCTATTAAGTAATTGATCACCAGAGAGCCGGTGGATATGTCTTTGTCCGAGTCACCTATAGGGAGGTAGATTTTTAAGGGAATTCCTGTGTCCATTGTTTGCCTGGGGTGATCCAGGTTATCGAATTGCTCCAGGTAGACCGCTGCTTTTGTATTGCTGGTTACGCGGATACTGAAACGCAGTACTGGCTGTCTGTCGTCCTGTCGATAAAAGGTGAGACTCTGTTCGGGGGTAACCGTCAACCGGCTCTCTGATAACATCTGGCCATCTGAGTTTACCCTGGCCAGCTCAGTTTCCAGCATCTGACGATCAAAAACGGGCTGAGGCCGGTCAGAGCCTGGCTGGAACATGATGTAGGCGGTTACCAGGGCAGGTGGAGAGCCCCGGTTGATATCAATGGCCGTTTGTGGATCCACTTTGTTGCCAGGGATGGGTAAGAGCCCATCATGGAACAACAGGGTGAGCCGGTCTGTTGCCAGGGTTTTGTCGCTGTCTTCTGCCTGAACGGTGACTGTGAGGGCGAGTGTGTCCCTGGTATGACCATCCGGCGTCAGGTGGTCGAGATAACGGAACCAGTGTACTTTCAACTCTGTATTTTGCGTATCCGCTGGAGAAACAGGAACAAATGGACCCTCGGGAGGAATGTCGGACAGGGTAAACACTTTTTCAACTTTGTTTCCCTGGCTGTCCATTGACCAGGCTTCAATCGCTTTGCTTTTGTCCTCAAAGTACTGGATGAATCGCCCATCCTGTTTTAATGGGTTTTTATCGTCGTCTATAGCCTGGCCAATGTTGTTGATCGCAGGCTTCAGAAAGTAGGCATTTTCAACCTCGTCATTCCCGGCGCTGATAATCAGCTGCGAGTGACCTTCCACGCTGCTGGAGCTCAGGAAGAGTGGTTCCAGCAGACTGATGGTATCCAGGGCAACTTCAATTTCAAAATCATCTTCCTGGTCGATGATATTGACTAACAGGTTTCCAGAGGCCAGGTCACCGTCAAAATCCTCGAGCTGAATCGCTATTTGCAGGGGCCAGCTGCCTTTATTCTGATCCATGGCCTGATAAAGCTGAACATTGAAGTCAAGTTGTGAAGTGGTGCCGGGTTGTGGTTTGTTGGTGAGGCTGACGGTCAGTACCATTGAACTGAAGAAGCCTTGTTGTTGCAGAATTAACTTGTGGTCGGAAACAAGGTGTTCAAGGGGGCGGTTATTTGAGAACAGGCCTTCCAGCTGTGCCTGGTCTGGAGAAAACCGCCAGCTGTCTGGCTTGATGGTATCTGAACCTGGTACTGCGGTCAGCTGTCCCGAGGCACTCTGGGGAAAGCGCCCTTCCTCTATTTTTATGACGGGTATATTGACCAGTAAGGGGGGGGTTCCATCCCGGAATGTTAAATCTAACTGACTCAAGGTGGTGGCGGGTGTGCTGTCAAAATCCCCGTATTGGAACGGTAATCGGAAAGAGACTTGCTCTTCTTTGATAGTGAGAAAGTCACTATTAACAATGGATCTGAAGTGATCCAGAGGGTGCAAAAGCTCAGCAGCGAAATAGAAAGTCTGGTCTTTTCCGGATTGCAGGGTTGGGTAAAATTGAATACTGAGTACCTGGGTTTCCGAACTGCCCGGTGTCGCCTCTACATAGCCTTCCAGGCTGTTTTTACCGCCACGGAAAAGCACCGGTGAGCCTATTGAGGTGAGCTTGTTATTCAACTGTTCGAGGGGAAGGGAAAAGGTAAAACTGTCCGGGGCTATGGGGTCAGACCCATCTCCTTGAGCGGTGTACTCTGAAGACTCTTTCATTACTGGGTATTTCGGGGGAGTATCCAGACTACCTTCCTGCAGCAGATGGAAAGTGCTCAGGCCTCCGGAAGGCGCCGCACCATCGAATATTTTGACCGTGCATTGAGCAGTACTGGTGTCTCCTGTGCTGTCCTGGACGGTGTAGAAGAAAATAAAGGGAATGGGGTTGCTGGTATGTTTGAGTGCGTCTCTGGTATCGAGCTGAAAGCTGCCATCTGCAGTCACCTGCAACTCTCCATAGGGGGTTGGGATAGTGGTTGTCTTCAGCTCTTTATGCTCTGTTCTGCTCCATCGACTCGACGGGTTGATTTCAACAGCAGTAACCTGTCCTCCGTCCAGGCAGAGCGGGTCGTTTTCCAGAAGGTTGCCAGAACGGCTATTGCCCTCAATGACCTCGTACTCATCACTTTCTAAACTGGGTTTGCCATCAATGATGCCAAGATCCACTCTGTGGGTGATTGAGTTGACATCATGGTCAGCGGCATGAATGACCACGGGTAAAGTTGCGGTGGAAGTGCCTGTTATGTCAAAGGATCTCAGTTGCAGGACCTCCAGGCTGGCATTGAGGTTGCCATCTGGATCCGATGTAATGCTCTGCAGGCTGATGCGGAAAACAGGCCGTGCGGATGGCGTTGTTGAGAGCAGGAGGCTCTGCCGGTCACTGCTCTCATGGAGGTTATAGAGATCAAGAGGTTCTCCAAGGCTGACCGGGTTCAGGCTGGAGAGGGCGTCAGCCAGTGCCTCTCGGGTTGCTTCAATATCAAAATGCAGGGCATCGTGAGGTAGGGGATCAGAGCCTTTGATGACCCTGATTGGTGCTGCTTCCGGTATCGGTGGCCGGTCACACTCCTGGTCAATGGTCATGGAGGAGGGGGTGGCCGGGTCAAACACCAGCGCTTTACCATCCGCTACCGCAAAGGGAATAAGGGCATCGACCCGGTCGCCATCAAAGTCCGTTAAAGAAAAGGTGAAACGTTCCTCAAGGTCTTTTCCCGGAGGGTGAACCTGGCTGGCAGTGGTCTGGTATGCCCAGGCGCCATCCGGTTTCACAAGGAAAAGCCCGTAGAGTCCTGAGAACTGATGGTAACCGGCATAGGCACCGCTGGTGATAAGGTTACTGGAGTCAAGGGGCGTACCATCAAGATGGGTCAGTTGACCATTATCTGCACCGGCTTGTGCCTGGTGGAAGAGAGGTGAAAAAGTAGCTGAACTGGCAGTTTCTCCCTCAACCAGATGAACCACTGTATGATCCAGTGGGCCTGGGCGATCATCCACAATATTCAGAACAAGCTCAGCATTAACTCGATCGCCATCCCAGTCACTCACTTCCACATGGACCCTGAGAGGCCAATCCCCTTTATTGTGATCAAGAGGGGCCAACAAAGTGGCCGTCCACTTCAGATCAGTGATTTTCGTTTCATCGGGAATGTTGTTCAGGGTGATTTTCAGGGCAGGGCTGTGGGTGGTTGGATCCTGGCTCTCAAGGGTTTTACCATCGCTGGCGATGACCAGTGTCAGTGGGTTTCCCTGAGAATAGAGGCTACTTAACGACGGTTGCAGTTCAGAAAAACGCCAGCTTTCCGGTGAAATAGGGTCAGAGCCTGGAGTAAGGGTTATGAGGCTGCTGTCCTGGTTGGGCTCACTGGCAAACAGCTCATGCTCTTCCAGCAGGAGGGGCGGGAGTGTGTCCGGAGATGGGAAGGCCGGCATTTGCCCGTCCTTGATAATGCATTCCATCAGGATGTCTGAAGGCAGGCGATCATCATCAAGGTCGGTGGCAGTCACGGGCAATAGGATCTGGATTGAGTCTTCCGAGGTGAAAACATGGGTGGATGCAGGTCGGTCCAGGTGGTCGATGGGGCCATTCAGGGTAACTTCCGACCAGAATATCAGGGCTTTTGTCGTCTGGGGTTCAGACTTGAGCTCATTGGTGATAAGGGCATTGCCATCAACACTACCTATGAGCGTTTTTCCATGATTAACAAACACAACCGGTTTTCCGGTTGAGGTGATATGGCCGTTGAGCAGGCCTGCTGTGACAGGGGAGAACTCAAGGCTATCTGCAGATATTGGATCTGAACCTGCTCCGGGAATATTAATTCCGGCACTTTTACCGGTAACAGGGTAGGTCGGGAAGTGTGAAAAACTGCCTTCACGGATAGAAAACTGTCCCTGAAAACTGCCAGGTTCCGGGAGTTCGGGTCCTTTTCCATCTTCTATCTCAATGTTGACGTGGGCTTTGCTTTCATGACCGTCGATGGCAGTGATTGTGTAATCAAAGACCAGCTGCTGGTGCTGCCGATGGTCCTGGCTGTCTTTTGAAGCGAAGCTCCCACGGCCATCCTCCTGAACCGTCAGTGCTCCTTTAATGGTTTCAACGGGCGTTCCAGGATGAAACGTTCGGGGGCTTGAGCTGGAGGGCAGGTACTGGCTGTCAATGGTCAGGGCGCTGATTCTGATGCTGTGCATGCAACGGAGGTCGTTGGCCAGAAGGTTTTCTTCAACGGTCTCCCCTTCAATAACGGTGGCCTTGTCATCAATGGCCTGAATCAACCCATTTTTCATAGTGATTCTGACCATCGCCTCCGCAGTATCTCCATCGGTCTCACGTGCTTCGGTCACCAGGGGCAGTACAATATCATCGGACTTCCCGGGCATTACGGGGACTGATAATGCCGCCAGTTGAATCACGGAAACCGATGCAGTGACGTTGCCGCTACTCAGGGTGGTGACGTCATGGAGCTCAAAGCGAATAACGACTTCCGGGTTGGTATCCACTGTGCGAAGTTCCAGTATGCGACTGGAGCTCTCCGGGTAGAGCGATGTCAGGTCCAGGGCTTTGCCATTGCTGCTGGCCTGTCTGTCTGTTAATACCTTGTTGAGCTGGTCAAGTGTGGCGAAAGGCTCGAAGGCAACGGTGCTCACATCAATGGTGTCAGACCCTTTTATAAACAACAGTGTTCCCAGGCCGTTTCCAGGAACGGGAGTGGCGGGAGGTATTTGACACTCCTGGTCAGCAGTGATGTCGATATCGCTGGTGGTGACTGGCTCACCATCGGTGACCTGGAAAGTGATACTGGCTGACGATGTGTCCTGATCAAAATCCGTCAGGGTAAAGGTAAATGATTCTTCCAGAGCACCGGTGGGGGGGTGATCCTGATCAGGAAAAGCCTTATAGGCCCAGTCTCCATCAGGCTGAAAATAGAAATCACCGTACTTTCCTTTCAGGGTATGGAATCCTACCCTGAACCCATCACTGACTTCCGGGTGATGATCCAGCGAGTGTGCATCAACGGCTGAAAGAAGGGCACCGTCCGCTCCAGCGTCGCGGTCTGAAAACAGTCTTCCATCATGAAGCGAGCTGGCGATAGACCCCTCCACCAGAGAAACAGGCGGATGGTCCATTGCAACCGGTACATCGTCGATGATGGTGGCGGTAAAACCTGCTTTGGAGTGGTGAGTCCGAGAGCCATCCGGTGAAAGTGACTTCCGGAAGGGAATATCAAAGCTAACCTGATTTTCCCCATCGGCATCTGGATGTCGCAGGGGGCGGTGCAGTGTCAGGGTGGCTTCCCCGGAACCGGATGTGGGCAGTTGAAAGTGGATCCCTGGATGATGACTGCCGTCTTTCAGGTAGGTTCCTGTGAGACTTTGGGAAGTGTCTGTTTGCCAGGTGATTGGATACGCAACGCCGCTGTCCAGTATCTGAAGGTTGCCGGGCAGATCGGGAAGCCAGGTTGAGTCAATGGTTAACAGCGTTTCACTGTTTGCAACCGGATTGATGGTCTGTTGCCCGCCCAGGTCTTTTCTCTCCAGAAGGTTCACTGGCAGGGGGTTGCCCAGAGGCATCAGGTAGTCGCTGGCCAGATTACAGGCCAGATCACTGACAGTGGCTTTTACATGCCAGACCTGACCTGCAATAACCGGTGGTGGTGTAATGGGCGTACTCCACAGGCCTCCATCAACCACCGGGTTGCTGGCATGAAGCACCTGTGACAGAGACGGGGCAATGGGTTGTGTGGAGGCATCCAGTGTGATGACCTGCCCATCTTCTACATTCCCGGTGGTACCAGCGATCTGGTCGGCGAAGAAAGGGCGTTGAAAGGTATCGATATCACTGATCCAGATAGAGGCCTGGGTATCAACAGTGAGGGTCAGTGTGGCAGAAGCAGTGTTTCCCGCTGCGTCAACGGCGTCGGCTCGCAGCTCATGCTCCCCATCCGGCAAGGGAGTATTGATCAGAAAGGACCATCGACCTTCATGGGTGACTTGAATCCTGTCGGTGATCAACCCTCCATTGTCGTAAAGAGTAATTCGGGCGCCAGGTTCTCCCGTTCCCTGAAGGGTTGGCGTGTTGTCATTGGTCAGATCGTCTTCCTGGTCATCACAGGAGTCGCTTATTGTGGCCAGGTCTAATGTGACAACGGTGATTGTATCCAGCAGGAACTCCGTCGTATCACTGGCATAGTTACCGGCAAGGTCCCGGGTTTCGGCTTTGACGGTAACAGGCCCATCCATCAATCCCAGGCCTGGCTCTCCAGGGATGTTATTTCTGAAAGGGATACTAACGCTTTGCCAGTTCTGGGCATCGCTGTCCACAGTTGTCGTGACTTGTATGTTGTGCCCGGTTGCATCGGTCAGGGTCAGTTGAACGGCCTGTCCTGCCTCAACATCTTCCACTAGCCCCTTGATCGTGAGAGAGAGGGATTCATCATGGTTAACGATATTGTCCGGAGTTATGGGGTCAGTGATAGTGATGACGGCCCGGTCATCCATGTAACCACTGTCAGTGCCCAGGCTGGAGGGGGCTTTCTGGCCAGTGGGTGGTTGATAGCCCGTTTCCTCAGTGATACCTGCCATTGGGCGGATTCTGGCCGGGATCAGGCGGATAGTGGCTGGACTGGCGATGCTGTCTGATGCCTGGCTGGGTGGACTCTGCTGTTCTGGCAAAGAGGATCGGGATAAAGCCGTTGGACGGCCTTCCATCTGAGAAGGTTCAATGGTTCTCTCAATCTCTGGTAGTTCCTGGTCAAGGTCCAGGGGGGCTTTGCTGACGGGTTTCAGCAGAATGTGGGATTGGTCGTCTATTTCCAGCTCGGTCCCTGCGTCCAGCCTTTCCCCTTTTGTTACCTGGCGTCGTGAGCCATCAGGGTATATCACCCATGCCAGGCCATCGACGTGTTCGACAGTGCAGGCTTCATCAAGGATTCTGATCATGTTCAGGCTCCTATTAAGGATGAGGGCTCGTAAAATAATGACGCCTAGAGCCGCAGTGGGTTAAGGGGGCAGAAACGGAGCGAACGCCACAAGAATCAGGTACTGGTGAGCACAGACCACTTTTTCGCGGGTTGTTGTTTTTTGTAAAGAATTTGAACCGTTACCCGACGGTTTGCCCGGTTGGCTTCAGGGGTTTCACCCTGAAGGGTTGGGTTTTGTTCACCCCGCCAGTGTATAGACAGACGGCTGGAGTCCATTTTCGTCAGGGTTTCAAGCCGCCTCAGCACATTTTCAGCCCGCTTCCGGGACAGTTTCATGTTGTAATCCGCCGAACCCGGACTGCTGGCATAACCGGTCAGTTCAACCCTTATTGATGACGGTGTCGTTGATGGTTCTGAGATCAAGTGGGCGATCTCCTTCATTGTGCTTTCTGAACTATTTGGCACCTCTGAAGTGTTCCGGTCAAAGTGGATCACTTTTTCTACTACTGTGACCTGCTCTTTCCAGTAAGGGCACCCATCGTTATCGACCAGAGTCTGTATTGGGGTATTGCTGCATTGATCTCTGGCATTGACTACTCCATCAGCGTCTGAATCATGGAGATCCAGAGATTGCACCTGGTAAGGGGACAGATGGTGAGCATTACTGGTGCATCCGGCCAGAATCACTATCGGCATCAACAGGCGCAGTATCAGGCACAGCCTCGGGTGAGGTGTCCATGGCAGCGTGTTCGGGGAGTGTTCGGGAGCCCTCATGGTTCGCATCCTCTTGGGGGTTCCAGTTGGAAGGAAGAGTCAGTCTTAAGGAATCCAGCAGTCGGCCGGTGATGTGCAGCAGCCGATAGTCGGCTTCAATCCGTGTAGTGAATGCCCGGTTCCAGGCCAGGGCGGCTTCAAGCTTTTCGTTTTCAGCATTCAGAACATCCAGCAGGGTACGTTCACCCAGTACAAACTGACGACGGTAGGCATTCACTGTATCCCTGCTGGCCTCAACATGGGTTTGCAGCCTGGGCAGCTGCAGTCCAAGCTGTTGTCTGGCCTCCCAGGAGAGGCGCGCCTCTTCCCGGGTGTCAATCAAAGCCTGCTGGTAGATATCTATGGCTTCATGCCAGCGACTGGCGGATGCCTTCATACGGGCAGAGTCCGCCCCACCGTTGAACAGGTTATAGCGGGCATGAAACATCAGTGTATAGTCATCGTCGCGCCCTTTGATGCCGTTCATGTTGTAATTCCAGCTGCGGGTTGCCTCTATGGAAAGCTCAGGAAAGAAATGACTTTTACTGGCGCTGTATTCATTGCTGGCGGCTTCGTTGTCCTGAAGCGCCGACTTCAACAGTGGAAAGTCCCTGCTAGCCATTAACAGAGCCTGCTCCAGGGATGCAGGCAGCATTCTGGAATCGGTGACCGGTTCATGGAGCTGGTCGGGTGTTTCACCTACCAGTCTCAGAAAGTGCGACCGGGCATCTTCAAGATTATTCTCAGCGGAAAGGACATTGGCATAGGCCCTGGCCAGCCGGCCATTGATTTGGCTAAGGTCTGCAGTGCTTTGAATGCCGGATTCTGAGCGCTTGAATATGTTGTAGTGAATCTCCTTATGGGCATCCAGATTTTTTTCCGCAAGGGACAGCGAGCGCTGAAGCATCAGGATAAGCAGGTAGTTCCTGATGACCTGCAGGGCCATTTCTGATGTGGAAGTCATCAGTCGATACTGCTCTGCCGTGGCCGCCGCATGAGTTTTTTTGCTGTCGTGTACTGTGGCAAATCCTTCAAAAATCACCTGGCGAAGTACGATAGAAGACTCATTCCGGCGCAGGTGGCTGTCGGCATTTGGGCCTCCGGATCGGGTGGTGGGGTTGGAACTCCACTCATGCCCGGTGGCCCCCTGAAGGTTCAGGGTAGGTAAAAAACGGGCTTTGGCAATGCGCTCTTCATGACTGCGGACCTGGACTTTATGAATGGCCTGATGAATGACTGGATTGCTCATGAGTGCCTTAGAGACGGCCTCTTCCAGGCTCTGGGCCTCAAGGCTGTCCGGGAAGGTTGAAAATGCCCATAGAGGAAGAAAAACAGTCTGGGCTACCCCCTTCCATGAAAAACGGGGAAACAAGCTGTTATTCACGGTAAAGAAAAAAAGCACAAAGGTGATAGCAGTCGTGTTTTTCATGGGATCAACCCGTTATATCGACCTGGATTTTGTATTGAACGAATGGAGGCTATAGGTGGGGGCGGAGCAAATAGCAAACCAGTAACCAACAGGCCCTGGGGGCCATACACAGGATGAAACGAACGACAAATACCTGATGATTGGCCTGCCTTATTCGAGGGGTAAGCATAGATCATTTTGCTGTTTTATTGATGATGGTTTCTGGCGCGATGGCAATGAGTGGTTTTGTACTCTAACTTTTCATTAGTCGTATATGGCGGTGGTAGCAGAAGATGCTTCCAGATGAAGAGTGAATATTATATGAGTCAGGATCCATTATTGGCTTGCCTGCTTTGGATGGCTGATTATTACGGGGTTCGGGTGCAGGCGGACACCATTTGCGCGGGCTTGCCTCTCGATTCTGGTTTTCTCGATGAATCCCTGTTGACTCGGGCATCAGCCAATGCCGGGCTGGCGATGTTTGAGAAAAAACTGTTTTTCGACAGCGCTTCAGACAAGGATTCTGACAGGAAGTGGGCAGCCCTGCTCAGCCAGTGTCCCAATGCCTGTCTGCCCTGCCTGGTATGGCTGGAGAACTCTCCGGTCATTCTCTGCCAGATTAAGGAGGGGTTGCTTCTTGTCCGAATGCCAGCCCAGGGAATGTCATCATTAGAACTGGAGGTGGGGGAGTTTATGAGTTGTTGTCGGGACAGAGTCGTCTTTTTCTCGCCGGTTGCAACAACCGATGAGCGCGAACCTGAACCGGGTTTTTCATGGCATAACCACTGGTTCTGGGGGCCTCTTTTAAAGGGGCGTGCAATTTATCGTGAAGTTCTGCTGGTGTCCTTGCTGGTTAACAGTTTTGCCCTGGCAGTCCCCCTGTTTGTCCGACTGATTTATGACCGGGTTATTCCCGGCATGGCCCTGACAACATTGAATGCACTGACTCTGGGTATTGTGCTGGTGATTACCTTTGAACTGGTCTGTCGGCAGCTGAGAATCCGTTTTATTGATCTGGCGGCCAAAAAGTCGGACTTGCTGATCTCCAGCGGATTGTTTGCCAAAGTAATGAGCGTCTCGATGGCATCGGGTCCGAATGCGGTTGGGGCTTTTGCACGACAGGTGCAGGATTTCGAGTCGATCCGTGAGTTTCTGACATCAACCACCCTGACTGCATTGGTGGACCTGCCTTTTGCCCTGTTGTTTCTTCTGGTTATTGGTTTCATGGGGGGAGGGCTGGTGTGGGTACCGGTGCTGTCCATTCTGTTCATGGTCATCATCAGCCTGTTGATTCAACCCGCTTTACGCCGGAGCATTGAGGAGAGCGAGCGGTTTTCTGCCAGAAAACACGGCGACCTGGTGGAAAGCCTGACTGGGCTGGAGAGCCTTCGATTGGCGGGTGCAGAGGGCTACTTTCAGAAGCGCTGGGAGCAGTCCACCGGGCATATGGCCACCTGGGGTTTGAAAACCCGTTCTATTTCCGGGCTGGTCACCGTCCTGGCAACCTGTGTTCAACAGCTTGCCACTGTTGCCACGGTGTATTTTGGTGTACTGGCGATTAATGTTGCAGCGATAAATCTGGGAGCGTTGATCGCTGTGATGATGCTTTCGGGAAGGGCTATTGCCCCATTTATGCAGCTGGCGCTCCTGACCACACGGTATCATCAGGCCAGAACCGCTTACGGGGTGATCAGTCGGCTGATGCGATCACCGGATGAGCATCAAACGGGCTATGCCCACCGCAAGGTAGACCGTATTCAGGGAAGGTTTGTTTGTGAACAGCTGTCGTTTTCATACCCGGGCGCTCCACTGCCTGCACTGAATGGAGTTTCTCTCACCATTGAGCCGGGTGAAAGGGTTGCAGTGCTGGGTCGCAGTGGCTCCGGGAAGTCGACACTGGCACGTCTGCTGGCCTCTCTTTACCAGCCGGATCAGGGCCAGGTATTTCTGGATGATATCGAGCTGAAGGCCATTCATCCACGCCAGGCTCGCAAACAAATAGGGTTTCTTGCCCAGGATCCCTGGTTGTTTCATGGTTCGGTCAGGGACAACATCAGCCTGGGAAGCCGGGATGCAAGAGACGACGATATTCTTGAAGTGGCCCGGGCCTGTGGTGTGACGACGTTTACCGGGAACTCAATGGCGGCCCTTGACTATCCGGTGGGGGAGGGAGGAAGGCGGTTGTCTGGAGGGCAGCGGCGCGCTGTTGCGCTGGCCAGAGCCATGCTGGGAAACCCCATGGTTTTGATACTGGATGAACCCACCGCCCATATGGACAGTATTCTCGAGGATAAGGTTACCCGTTTGTTAAGAGGGCTTTCCGGTGAGCGAACCCTTATGGTAATGACCCATAAGCGAAACCTGCTGACAGTGGTGGATCGGGTGGTGATTTTAGAGGGGGGACGGCTGGTCAATGATGAAGTGGCAGACTCCAGTAGCGTTGGGAGCAGATGATGTGCATCAGGCTGAAAACCCATTCATCCCTCACCAAATTCGGACTGTTATGCTTGAGCTTGTGTGTAATCTCAGTTGTTGAGGGTCAAATTGACAGGGTATTGGATAAGTCACAGCTGACAGGCGTGGCTGTACTTTTTCTGGCCAATAGAATGATGCCTCCAAAACCTGAAAAAGTGTCGAACCCTTTCAATCACTCTATACCTCTGATGGAGAGGGTGGATCTTTTTGAAGAAAGTCCATTTGACTCTGAATCCTCCATTCTCTGGAAGACCTACGGCCTCTTGAGCAAGCCGGAAACAACGGAGGAGGATATGTATGAAGAGTTTCGAGACCGCAACTTTGATCAAGAGCCTGATGGTAAAATACAGTGCTGTGGTTGGAATATAAATCCTCGATTTTCGGATGAAGTCAAAGATAGCCTGGTTGATCATGGTTGCTGTTCAAATGTCAGAGGGGTGCTGGTTACTGCTGGTGATGAAAAGGAAATTTCTGATGAAAAGTCAGATAAGGCAGTTATTGACGATGACCAGGATGAGGGAGTTGATTTTGAAGCTTTGGATGGGTTTAGTGATTCAAGAAATGTTGGGGTGTTTATTAAGCTTTGGCATGACTCTTCGGAGCGTATTAAGGCTAAAGATCTTCTTCTGAAGAGCCAAAAACAAGATAGAAATTTAACTGATTTGGAAAAGATGAACTTGTCGGTCATTAAAGATTGTTTGAGTCAGATTTGGAAGGATTCCAAACCTGAGAATAGGGTGAATCCTTTGTGGTCTCACCAGTTTGATGGAAGAGATTCCTACTTTGAGGTTACGCTGGGTTCTCATAAATATACAATAAAGGAAACCTTGCTGTCAGGCTATATACCAGAGGCAACAACGCATAAGGTGGTTCGGAAAAGATTGATGTTAGACAGGGAGATAGAGTTTTTGCGGGGCTTTGATCACGATAATCTACCAAAGTTTTATATGAGGGTTTGCTTTGATTTAAAAGGTAGCGACTTTATAGTTATGGATTACTGTGGCTGGCCATTAAATGTTTGGTTCTATCGGACGAGATATACGGATAAAAATTATTTTAACCTTTCAAAGATAATATATCAGGCTTATTGTGCTCTTGGTTATTTGCATGGATGTGGGATTGTGCATGGTGGAATTTCTGCAACCACCATGATGGTGTCAGATCAACACAAGCTGAAACTTGTGGATTTTTCCTGGGCTGGCTCCGTCGGAGAATATACGGAGTTAAGGTTAAGGGGGTACAGTTCCCGGAAACAGAGGCAAGAGAAAAAAAGACATGAACGTGATGATTTGTTTGCTTTAGCTACAGTTGTGATGAACTGTTCACTATACCGTGGTGGTTATCTGCAGCATGTTTTTTCATACAACGCAATGGATGGCTTTAATAAAGTCAGGCTTGTTGATGAAGTTGTTGAATGGGCTGAAACAATAGAAGTGGAAGGTTGTAAGTATGAGGAGTTTTTGGTTTTACGGTTGAATTTGTTAGAGTATCCATTTGGAATGGATGTTACCCAATCATTGAATTTAAGTTGTTTGGAAAGAGGAGCGTATATTACATCTCTTGTGTTTTGTGCAGGGGTTACGTTTATGGATGGTGAAGATCACTTTCTTGCTGCAGAAGATATGAGGAGTATTTTACATTATCTTCTTTTTGGAAGTGATAAGTATGCGTACAGATACAATAGGTGTGCTTATTTTCTGAAGCCACAATCTGATACATGGAGTAATTCTAATTATTGGGATGGTAATGAGGGGGGAGTTTATTCTTTGTTCGCCACTAAAGATGTGGAGGGGGCGTCTCCTGAGTTTGAAAGTTTTGAAGAAATTGCTGCACGTTGTCAACAAAATCAGCCCGCGGGGCACAGAGGTTGGGATTTGAGAACTTTTTGTGAAGCCCTGAAACATAATCGTTTATGTTCTGGGAAAATATCGGACAGTAGCATGGCTTTACCGACAAGCGAAATAGATGAATGCTATAAATGCCTGCAGCAGAATGAGGATTAAGGAAGGTGCGAATAAGTCCTTTTTCAGGTGATTATTGCCTCTTCTGAGGCATAGAAGTCAATGAACAATAGTTGGCATCAGTGGCTTCTGGATACATCAGACGGTTCACGTCAGGCAGAACTTCTCAATACCAAAGTTTCCCAGCGCTGGTTTGTCTGGCTGTTGCTGCTGTTGGTGGTCAGCCTGTTGATCTGGGCGTCTTTTGCTGAAATGGATGAGGTGGTCACCGGTTCTGGCAGGATTATTCCGGCCAGTCGGGTTCAGGAAATCCAGAGCCTGGATGGGGGTACTCTGAAGTCCATTGAGGTTCATGAGGGCCGCCTGGTAAAAGCCGGTCAGGTGCTGTTGCAGGTGGATGAAACCCGCTACCAGTCTTCTTTCCGGGTGAATGAAACAGAGCTGGAAGGCATAAACGGTACCCTTGCACAGCTGGAGTCGGAGCTGGTAGCCATTCACCAGGATGGGGTGGGGAACTGGACTGTGTACCGGGAGGCAAGGATTGCTTTTCCAGAGGGTTATGCCGCCAGGTGCCCTGAGCTGGCAGATAACCTTCAGGCGGTTATGGAGAAAAAACTGGCTGCCCTGAGCAGTCAGATGGATATCCTGGACCGTCAGGTTGTGCAGAAGCGTCAGGAGTTGAATGAACTGGTGGAGAAAGTCAGAACCCTATCCCGCAGTGCCAGCCTGATCGAGGAAGAGATTCAACTGAAGGAACCCTTGGCTCGGGAGGGGGTTGTTCCCCGGGTAGAAATTATTGCTCTGGAGCGAAGGGCCAATGATCTGCGTGGTGAGTTAACCAGTGCCCGGATAATGGTACCGGGGTTGGAGGCGGCACTGGCGGAATCGGTCAGTCGCTCCAGGGATCTGGTTATTCGTTACCGTGCTGACCTCCAGAAAGAGCTGCAGGAAACCCGGGAGCGGTTTAACAAACTGGTGGAGGGGCAGGTGGGGCTGGAAGACCGGGTTAACAAAACACTGCTGAGATCTCCCGTGGACGGTGTGGTAAAGGCGATTTATGTTCATACGCCCGGCAGTGTCATTCAACCGGGTACTACGCTGGTGGAGGTGGTGCCCTCCGATGATCGACTGTTGGTGGAAGCCCGGGTTCAACCGTCGGATATTGCTTTTCTGCGACCGGGACAGAAGGCTGTGGTCAAGCTGACCGCCTATGAGTTTGCTTCTTATGGCAGCCTGAAGGGGGAAGTGGGCTCTATCAGTGCTGATACGCTGGAAGATGACCGGGGGCTGGCCTATTACCGGGTAAAGGTGGTGGTGCCGGATCAGGGAGGGGAGTTGACATTACTGCCCGGCATGACGGCGGTGGTGGATATCCTGACCGGGGAACGAACCGTTATGGACTATTTGCTGTCTCCTGTGCTTAAAGGGTTTCAATAAACTTGTTGGTCTGTTCAGTTAGAGTGATAAATGCCTTGGTTTAATTAACCGGGGGCACTCCCTGGCCGATGATTCCTGTAATCAAACGGATTTTGAAAAACAACCATGCCTATTTCTCCTGAAAGCCAGAAGCCTTCTCCTAATCCCCAGACCGGGCAGTCCCAGGCCTCCAGTAAAAGCAGTAAAAAAAAGAAAGGCAGAAAAAAGCATGCTTCCAGGGAGGTGGAAACTCTGCCTGGAGATCAGGGCGCGTCCAAAGTGGCGGTCAAGGATTCTCCCCCAAAATCTGACATTTCCCAGGGAAGTCGTCCATTAATTCCCGTATCGGTCAAACCATCGGAATTGAACCCAAAGGTGTTGGTTCCCGGAAGTCGAAAAGTATTGCCTCCGGAGGAGGTTGCATTCAGGGCGGATCAGCTGGACAGGCTGTACGCTGAAATACAGCGTATGGAAACTAAATTGAAAAGCATAATCCCAAAAGTCCGTGTCTCCTGTGATCTTCAGGGTTACAAGGTAACACCTGCTGGTATTGATGAAAAGTTGGCGATCCTGGAACAGAAAGTGGATCAATATCAATGCATATTATGGGAGGCCTACCCGTCTGTCCGCAGTATGGCTGGCAGTGATCAGCAGTTTCTGGCTGATGTAGAGAGCCTGGGGGCGGAAAAAGCATTGGCGTCAGAAGTTGAGCAAACTCGGGCACAGGGATCCCGGCAAATGCTGGAGGAAAAGTTTTGGAAGGGTATGCTTCTGACTAAGACCTTGCTCGAGTATAAGATAAAACAGGTGGAGGCCAACCTGGCAGTTACTCTCAATATCAGAGAGAACGTCAATAAGGGAGCAAATAAAGGTATTGCCTCTGAACGCTTCCAGCTTTTTATTGGAGACACTCTGAATTTATTGCAGCGACTATACCTCTTTCTACACGCATCGAAAAAACTGGATAAGGCACCAGATCCTTTCAGTGAGAGTATGATCCAGCAGGTGATGAAGTGTGGCCAGAGATTAATGCTTCAGCTTCATTCAGCTTCAAACTATTTTTATGTGGAGGAAGAGGTTCATGTACTGAAAGCTCTTTTGGCACCCAGTAAAGGGGCAGTGATGGAGTGGCTTGATCAGTTTGATATTTCAAAATTCAGCGAGCCTGATTATGCCAGTAAATACCCCACCCTTCCTCTTGATCTGGTTATTGGTTACTGCCTTGTGGGGGAGGTTGAAGCGGCGCTTAATGTCACTTGTCAATTGAGACAGATGATTCCGCATATCCCCTTTGATGAGGAGTTACTGCAGCTGACAATAGATGAGCTGCAGTTCATTAGCCAGAGCCTGAAGCCTCAGGAGAAAGGGGTTCAGGAAGGGAAGAAAAAAGCAAAGCAGTTTCAGTCGTTGCTTCTGGAGTTGCAAAGCATATTAAATAAGCTTGCAGAGAGTGGGCAGGTGTCCCATGAAATGCACTATGAAATAACTGGTGATATTAATGGTTTGGCAACCGATGCCATGGAGTGGTTGTCAGTCTACACCAGAGCCGAAAAAATCGCTGATGGTCATGCCCAGGAGTTGATTGAGGAAGAAGATGAGGAGCGACACAGGGCTATGCTTTATCGGCTCAAGCGGCTTAGACGGTCTGGTGGGCGCCAACGGGCCGCTGGCAAAGCTGCGGGTGAGACTGCAGTAATAGAGCAAACTGTTAAAGAGGAGGGAGCAGAAAAAGAGGAAAAAGAGTTCCAGCTTCATCGGAAAATTGAGCAGGCTATCACGTGGAATTTTGCAGGTGCCGCCATCGAAAGTATTGCTCGACAGCTGAAGGAAGTAGAACGGGAAGGGAGCCCGATGGACATTGCCATGGCGCGTTATGCGATGGCGGATATTGCCCAGTACCGGATCGATAAGCAGTTCTCCTGCAAAGAGTTCCAGCAATGCGAACGAAGTTACGCCTATATAGATGCGTTTGAGATGGCTGTCCGGCAGAAGGCGTTGCCGGGACTGATCCTGGACCATACGTTTTGCAATGCTATGGAGGTTTATGCCAGGTCCGCGGGGTCACTGACTGCTGATTTGCTCCGGGCAAAGCTGGCTTTTGAAGCATTTAATAGTTACTGCTTTGAACGTGAAGAAGTGCTGGATGAACTGGCGGATAAAATTGTTGAACTCAATGACGGGCTTGAGAGGCTGTCTGGCAAGGCCAAACAGGTTTCAGAAAGGTGTGAGAAGCTGGTTGAGCTGTACCCACTGCGTGGAGGCGTTCTTGTCCAGGAAGGTATACGTGGCTCCGGTAAAAATAATAAGGCTCAAGAGCTTAAAGCTCATTACCATGAGCTTGAAAAAAAAGGCCGTAACATTGGTGTGTGCTGTGGGAAAATAGAAGCCCTGTTAAAGGGCGAGACCTACCAATCGGCCAGACAGTGTCTCGATAAAGATCAAGCAAAAGGTGAAGTGGTTGAGAGTCGGGCCAAACCGGAAACGGAGGTCACTGACCCAGAACGAGGGAGGTCCTCCAGTCGTTCTTTAACGCCGGAAGGCGCAACACAAGGCGATGAGGGAGTGATGCCTGGTTCTGGGAAAACCTTGGAACACTGTGTACCAGGAAACCTACGGCCACAATTGAACAGACAATGTTCTTTGGGCGAGCTGGACGCATTTGTGATACAGCTGGAGGGGCTGGGGCCGTTCAGAGACGATGACTGGGGGCCTGACAGCGCTGGGGAGTACCACCCCATTAATGTTCTGGCTGATGCCACTGGACGGGCTGTTATGCTCACGATCAGTGAAGAAAAGTTTATTGTGTACCCTCAGGCGGGAACCCGGTTTTCTCGTCATGATCAGGTCCGTCATTCAGATGTGATCCCCAAAAAACTGATCCGCCTCAATCTGTCTCAGTCTTCAGTACCTGTATTGACGGATAAGAGTAATAGAGCCAGAAAGGCTGGAGTTGAAGCCAGTGGGGATCGTGTGCTCGCTTTTGGCTATTCACTGAGGGATGATTTAGTGGATGCTATATGCTGGTGTTTCGGGAAAACGGATAACCATTGGCGGGTTACCCAGACAGGCTGCGAGGCAATCAGGCCCGCGCCCGCTACAGCAGAGGGAGAAGACAGTAAAAAACGGGAGCCTGAGGCAGAAAGGATAGCCGGTATTTCAAGAGCTGATATTGAAGGCCTGTTTAATCATTACGTCTACAACAACCTGAAACAAAGGCATCTTCGTTCCGGTCAGTCTGTATCAACAGCCATGATCAACCAGGAAGAATGGCTGAAAAAATATCAGGAGAGAAAGCTTTTTGATCTGGAAGACGCGCATCAGTTCATGTTTCAGTGGCCTGAGCAGGAAGCGGGCAGAGCCTTTGATTATTCGAGCCTTGAACAGGATTTACTGGTGCTTGCAGAGGCTCTTAATATGCCCATTACGGCGGAGCTGGACCTGAGGGATGTCCGGCTTTACGAGCCCGGCATGAAAAAGAAAAATTATGTTAAGGATCGTGATCCGGAACCGGTTCTGACACTGATTCGGGTTCAGGATAGCTGGTATGCCTCACCTGAGCACTACTGGGGGGAGGAGGCATAAACTGAGCGGTCTCCAGGGGAATGATGCCTTGACAGCACCAGGCTCCAACCTTGAAAATAGACCGGTAAAACCTGCGATTTTCTCCCATCCCCTGTTCAGGCGGATGGCGCCTCTACTCCGTTCAGTCGAGATCGAGAAAATCCATGCAATCCCTGGTATGGATTGCCACTGGTTGAAGGCCTCCAGCCCTTCGTATGGGTTGAAAAGAGGTCAAATGAACAAGCAGCCTCCGGTAAGGGTTGCCACTGAAATAAACTGTACACATTTAAGGATTTCTTCATGCCTGTAATTACGCTTCCCGATGGCAGCAAGCGCGAGTTTGCCGATGCCGTATCCGTAATGGAAGTTGCCCAGGACATCGGTCCCGGGCTGGCCAAGGCGACCCTGGCGGGGCGCGTCAACGGTCAGCTGGTGGACGCCAGCACCCCGATTGCCGAAGACTCGGAGCTTGCCATCATCACCGCCCGGGATGAAGAGGGTGTGGATGTGATTCGCCACTCCACCGCTCACCTGCTGGCCATGGCCACCCAGGACCTCTTTCCTGGTGCCCAGGTCACCATTGGCCCGGTTATTGAAAACGGGTTCTACTACGACTTTTCCTATGAGCGGGCCTTTAATCTGGAAGACCTGGCCCGAATCGAAAAGCGTATGGAAGAGCTGGCCAGGCAGGATCTGGTCATTGAGCGGGTGCTGATGAGCCGTGAACAGGCCGTGGATACCTTCAGGGACATGGGTGAAGCCTACAAGGTCGAGATCATCAATGACCTGCCTGAGGGTGAAGAAATTTCTGTTTATCGCCAGGGCGAATGGATGGACCTTTGCCGTGGGCCTCACGTTCCTTCCACTGGCAAGCTGAAAGCCTTCAAGCTGATGCGGGTGGCAGGAGCCTACTGGCGCGGTGACTCCAATAACGAGATGCTGACCCGCATCTACGGCACCGCCTGGGAAGACAAGAAAGCCCTGAAAGCCTACCTGAAGCGACTGGAAGAAGCCGAAAAGCGGGATCACCGCAAACTGGCCAAAAAGCTGGACCTGTTCCATATGCAGGAAGAGGCTCCGGGCATGGTGTTCTGGCACCCCAATGGCTGGGCGATTTACCAGGAGCTTGAGCAGTACATGCGCAACAAGCAGCGCCTGGCCGGTTATGAAGAGATCAAGACCCCTCAGCTGGTGGACCGTAGCCTCTGGGAAAAGTCCGGGCACTGGGATAAATATTCCGAAGACATGTTCACCACCAGTTCCGAAAACCGGGATATGGCCATCAAGCCCATGAACTGCCCCTGTCACGTTCAGGTGTTCAACCAGGGCCTGAAGAGCTACCGTGACCTGCCTCTGCGTCTGGCGGAATTTGGTTCCTGCCACCGTAACGAGCCATCCGGTGCGCTCCATGGCATCATGCGGGTGCGGGGTTTTGTCCAGGACGATGCCCATATCTTTGTAACGGAAGACCAGATTCAGGAAGAAGTGTGCGAGTTCATTGACTTCCTCCATGACGTTTACGATGACTTCGGTTTTGAGCGGGAAAACCTGATTTACAAGCTCTCCACCCGTCCGGAAAAGCGGGTTGGATCCGATGAAATCTGGGACAAAGCCGAAAAAGCCCTGGCAGAAGCCCTGGATGCCAAGGGGCTACCCTGGGAAGAACTCCCCGGAGAAGGTGCCTTTTACGGACCCAAGATCGAATTTTCCCTGAAAGACTGCATTGGCCGGGTGTGGCAATGTGGCACCATGCAGGTAGACTTCTCCATGCCAGGGCGTCTGGGTGCCGAGTATGTGGATGAAAACGGTGAGCGCCAGACCCCGGTCATGCTGCACCGGGCAACCCTTGGGTCCTTTGAGCGCTTTATCGGTATCCTGATTGAGCATTTTGAAGGGGCCATGCCTGCCTGGCTGGCTCCGACCCAGGCGGTGATCCTGAATATCACCGACCGCCAGGGCGAATATGCGCAAAAACTGGAAAAAAACCTGTCTGAACAGGGTATCAGGGTAAAAGCGGACTTGAGAAACGAGAAGATCGGCTTTAAAATCCGCGAGCACACCTTAATGAAAGTGCCTTATCTGCTGGTGATCGGCGATAAGGAAATGGAAAACAACACGGTTGCCGTACGAACCCGAACCGGTGAAGATCTGGGCGTCATGCCCATTGAAGCCTTTACGGAACGTCTGGCAGCGGATGTTAACAAGCGCGGCCGTTCTGAATAAGACCCGCACTGCTTGAATGTAATGTGCCGCAGCCACCAACACTCTTGTAACATGAGTGGCTGCAGGCACGTATCTGGTTGCTTACACAGGAGATACAACCATCAGACGCAACAGCTTCCGTGATCGTCGCCCTCAAAAGGCTCCGATTAATGAAAATATCCGTGCAAAAGAAGTCCGCCTCATTGCCGCCGACGGAGAACAGGTCGGTGTTGTAGACATACGTGACGCTTTGAACATGGCCCAGGAAGCGGGGCTGGATCTGGTTGAGATCAACGCAACCAGCGAACCGCCCGTCTGTAAGATCCTGGATTACGGTAAGCACCAGTACGAAACGAAAAAGCAGAAAGCGGCGGCCAAGAAAAAGCAGATTCAGATCCAGGTGAAAGAAGTCAAGTTTCGCCCGGGCACTGAAGAAGGGGATTACCAGGTAAAACTGCGCAACCTGGTACGTTTCCTGACTGAGGGCAACAAGGCGAAGGTTTCCCTTCGTTTTCGTGGTCGTGAGATGGCTCACCAGGAGCTGGGCATGGAGCTGATGAAACGGGTCGAGGCTGACCTGGAAGAACTCGGCACTGTGGAACAGCGTCCTAAAATGGAAGGCCGTCAACTGATCATGGTGATTGCCCCGAAAAAGAAGAAGTAATTCGTTATCGCAGAAACCGGGAGCTTCCCCCTGACTGAAGCCCAGGCTTGAGTTGAGGAGGCTGCCGGTTTTTTCGTGAATTACCGTTTTTTTAATGATCCCGACACTGCCTTGTTTCTTAAAGGGTTCAAGCAGTGATCGCGAATGCGGAGTGTTTTTCATGCCAAAGATGAAAACCAACAGTGGAGCTGCGAAGCGTTTCAAGAAAACCGCTTCCGGCTACAAGCGTAAAGGTGCCTTCAAGAGTCACATCCTGACCAAGATGACCACCAAGCGTAAGCGTCAGCTGCGTGGTACCTCCCTGGTATCTCCGGCCGACACCGGTCTCGTCAAGCGTATGCTGCGCGACTAATCGCTTTTTTGATCATTTTTTGGAGAGATAACTCATGGCACGTGTAAAGCGTGGCGTCATTGCACGCCGTCGTCACAAGAAGGTTCTGAAGCAGGCTAAAGGTTACTACGGAGCGCGTTCACGCATCTTCCGTGTAGCCAAGCAGGCTGTCACCAAAGCCGGTCAGTATGCTTACCGCGACCGTCGTCAGCGTAAGCGTCAGTTCCGCGCTCTGTGGATTGCCCGTATCAATGCGGGTGCCCGCATGAACGGTCTGTCCTACAGCCGCTTCATCGCTGGTATGAAGAAAGCGGCTATCGAGATCGACCGTAAGGTTCTGGCGGACCTGGCCGTTCACGACAAGGCTGTTTTCGGTCAACTGGTTGAAAAGGCAAAAGCCGCTCTGGCTTAAGTTTTTACACCGGTTATTGAAAGGCTCCCGACTTCGGTCCGGAGCCTTTTTTATGGCCATGGATGGCCTGTATGCTGGCAACGCATGGAGCGGTTGCCAGTATATGTGTTTGGATGGCCTGTATCCTGGAAATCCACGACCACAAGGATGTGGGAGCTAGAGCGACGCAGGATGCCAAAGCCGTGGAGCGGTTTTCGGGGTATGGTTTGGATGGCCTGTATGCTGGCAACGCATGGAGCGGTTGCCAGTATATGTGCATGGATGGCCTGTATGCTGGCAACGCATGGAGCGGTTGCCAGTATATGTGCTTGGATGACCTGTATCCTGGAAACGCACGACCACAAGGATGTGGGAGCTAGGGTGACGCCGGATGCCAAAGCCGTGGAGCAATTTCCAGGTTATGGCCAAAACTGCTCATCCGTCGCTTGTTGATAATCCCAGGGGCATTCACGGGGAAACGTGCTCTCAGGCAATCCCGTCTCATTGGCAGCCTTTAAGGTGGCCACATGGTAGGCATCCTCCATGGACTCAGGGATTTTGGGCTTCAGGCCGGGGCTTTTCCGGATGCGAATAGCCAGTCTGCGACGCTGCTCACCGATAGTGCCTTTCCAACTACTACTGCGCTGCACTGGTTGATATTGCCATTTAAGCAAGTGCATTAGCAAAATGATTAGCCGATTATCCAGCTCAATCAGTTCACTGCTCCCCATTGCCTCGAGCTCCTTGGCAATATTGTTGATATCTGCCCTGGCCAGTTGTCCTGGTTTTAAAAGAGCACTTTGCTCATTGGCCCAGCTGTAAAAATCGCTGTGATAACGGTTTTTTCCCATAAGGTTCTCCTTTTTAAGACACTCCGTTTGTGGCCAGCATAGTCATTCATTTCAGTTTGTTAGTTGATAGCAGTCCGACAGGGAGCAGCAAAGATGCGACTGAGGTGGATGGAGGTGGTGTGTACAAGTAACATTAGTGGTTCAATATTAGTTTGATGCCTTTTTGGGGCTTGCTTAATGAGCGGGAGTGAAAGGTGGAGTTTTTAGCGCACATTCGCACACGGAGAGAACGGAGCGCAGGAGGCAGGGGAGATAAGGATAAGCAGCTGCTTGCGGTACACCTGTCAGAAACTGCTGATGAAGCTGGTAAAAATCTTAAGGCCATGGGGTTGGAAAAACTGGGTGAGCTGGTTGGTCTACTCCACGATTTTGGTAAATACAGTGAACAGTTTCAGCACTATTTACAGTCGGCGACGGGGTTGATTGACCAGGATGCGGATGAATATATCGACCCGAAATATCATAAGGGAAAAATTGATCACTCATCAGCAGGGGCTCAATATATCTGGCAGCAATTGGGCAGTGGAGGAAACAAGCTGGCACAGTTAGTGGCTCAGATGGCGGCGCTGTGTGTCGCTTCCCACCACTCTGGACTGATAGATGTATTGAAGCCGGATGGAGTTGATAATTTCAGGCAGCGTATGGATAAGCCTGATCAGAAAACAAATCTGGAGGAAGCAAAAACGCAGGCTGACCCGCAAATTTTGCAGCGTGCTGAAGAATTGCTGAATGACCCGCAGCTTCTGCTTGGTTGTAAAGTGGTGATTCAGTCAATTAATAATAACAATCCGGGTGATCGCAGTTCCCAGCAGTTTTGTCAGGGGCTTTTAACCCGTATGGTATTCAGTGCCCTGATCAATGCCGATCGAACCAATAGTATTGATTTTGAGTGGCCGGAAAAAGCAGCGGCCAGACAGTCCGGTCAATATCGATCCTGGCCGTTACTGGCGGAACGGCTCGAAGAAAAAATGAAAACCTTTACTATTGTCAGTGAGCTTGACCGCCTTCGAGCTGAAATATCGGATCACTGTCTTAAAGCAGCCGATAGGAAGCAGGGTGTTTTTACTCTCTCTGTGCCAACGGGGGGCGGTAAAACCTTATCCAGCCTGCGTTTTGCCCTGAAACATGCCGATAAGCATGAGCTGGAGAAAGTTATTTTTGTGCTGCCTTTTACCACCATTATTGAGCAAAATGCAGAGGAAGTACGGAAAATTCTGGAAACAAGCGCTGGTGAAAAGCCCCACTCGATTGTGCTTGAACATCACTCCAACCTGCTGCCGTCGGAAGATGAAGAAGATAAAAAAAATCACTGGCGGAACTTGCTGTTGTCGGAGAATTGGGATGCTCCCATTGTATTTACTACCAGTGTCCAGCTTCAGGAGTGTCTGTTTGCCCGTGGCACACGGGCTGTTCGACGTATGCACCAGCTCGCTAATGCGCTGATTGTTTTTGATGAAATTCAGTCACTGCCTGTAAAAATGGTGCACCTGTTTTGCAATGCCATGAACTTTCTGGTGGAGCAGTGCCAGAGTTCTGTTGTGCTATGTACGGCAACCCAGCCTCTGCTTCATCAGGTGGACTCGGACAAGGGGGCGTTAAGGTTAAGCGATCGGCATGAGATTATGCCTGATCCAGACAAGCTGTTTGCCCAGTTGAAGCGCACTGTAATAGAAGACAGAACCCGCCCTGAAGGCTGGAGTAATAAAGCGGCTGCTGAACTGGCGCTGAGTCATGTCAATCGTTATGGCAGTTGCCTTGTGGTTGTCAATACCAAAGCAGCTGCAATGACGATTTACACGTTATGTGAACAAGAGGGCATTGCTACCTTTCATTTAAGTACCAATATGTGCCCCCAGCACAGACGCCGAGTTTTGCAAGACATTCGTGGCTGGCTTGCTGCCGACAAACCTGTTCTTTGTATCAGTACACAATTGATCGAGGCAGGAGTGAATATTTCCTTTGCATCCGCCATTCGCTATCTGGCGGGGCTGGATTCCATTGCCCAGGCGGCCGGGCGTTGTAACCGGCATGGTGAAAGGGATATGGGGGTTGTGAGTGTTATTAATGCAGCCGAAGAGAAGCTGGAGTATTTACCAGAGATTGAAAAAGGGCAAGAGATTACTCAGCGTATACTGGATGAGTTCAGGAAAAGCCCGAAAAAACTGGATCATGACCTGCTCTCGCCGAGAGCCATGACCCGGTATTACGAGGAATATTTTTTCGTGCGGGCAAACGAGATGAGTTATTCCATCTCAGGCAGAAAGACTTCTGAGCAGGATGACACGTTGTTGAGAATGCTCTCTTCCAATAATTATGCGCTGAAGAAATATCGCAAGATTGCAAAGCCTCAACCGCATTTGCAGTACCAGTCATTCACTACAGCCGCCGGACATTTTCAGGCCATTGATGCTCATACCCGAGGCGTTATCGTTCCTTATGGTGACAAAGGAAAGGAGTTTATTGGTGATTTGCTTGCAGCTCCTACACTGGCGACACAGAAGGAGGTATTAAGGCAGGCGCAGCCCTGTACGGTGAATATTTACCCGCACACCCTGAAAAAGTTAATGGATCAAGAGGCGCTTTATACACCACAGGGTTCTGACTTTTTATGTCTGGATGAAAAGTATTACAGCGACGAGTTTGGTCTGTGTACTGAACCTGTTCAACCAATGGATCCAATGATCTGCTAAAAAAGGGAGGCGCAGCCTCACTTGTTGCAAGCAACAAAATCCAAGTTTCAATTCACGCACCAGCCTATGATGCGACAAACCCAATTAATAAAGAAGATTAGCTGACATTAATCAAGGCTAACGGAAAAAAAGAAGGTAGAACATTGTGAAACAGCATTCATTTGCTACCTTCAATATGAAATTTTAAGTAAGCTACTAAATCCAAGAAAAGCTTTATTCGGGAGACCCTTTGAAAAACTCGATAGCTTTCAGGGTTAGCGGTCGTTATGCCCTGTTTACCGACCCAGTGACCAAGCTGGGTGGGGAAAAATGCAGTTACCAGATACCGACCTATGAGGCGCTGAAAGGTATCTGTCGTTCAATATACTGGAAGCCGACGCTGATTTGGGTGGTTGACCGGGTTCGGGTGATCAAGCCATTCCAGACCCAGTCTAAAGGAATGAAACCGCTGGATTACAGCGGAGGGCAGCACAGTCTTGCCATCTATAACTACTTGTATGATGTGGAATATCAGGTTGAGGCGCATTTTGAGTGGAATACCCACCTGCCTGAGCTTGCTAAAGATCGTATTGATGGCAAGCACTTCCAGATAGCCCGCCGAATGCTCGAACGGGGAGGCAGGCAGGGCAAAAACATGATCACCAATTGAACAGCGCCATCAAGAAACAGCCTGTATAATCAGGGTTTTTCCTGTCTTTCGATGTCTGCAAAAGCCCTGTTTTCCAAATTCTCCTCGCTCACTGATAAGC
>NZ_JBLYZI010000062.1:0-33990 GCF_057680865.1 Endozoicomonas sp. Z74 | reverse complement strand
AAGAACGCCAATGGAAACTCTGATAGATGGCAAAGAGATCTGGAAGGAAAAATTTGTAGCCTGAATTTGACCTGACAGACACCCTCTGAAAAATCGGTGACTGTCAGATCAGGTCTGAACTACTACAGTTAATATAAAAATGCTGGGCAAAACCTTTTTCATCCATCCGACCCTTTTAGCCAACTTCACAAAAGCTGTATTTCATGATTGGAAAGTAGATATTTATTTATCATTCTTCCCCCATATTAAGGAATATCAGAATTGTCTTTCTGATCAAAATCAAAGCAAAGATTTAAGATGATCAGGCTCTATTTTGAGTATTACATTCCAGGTAGAACGGCTTTGTGAAGAAATGATACTTCCCTGTCAGTGAGCCCCGGGTAAACTGAAGTCCGTAATTTTTGAAAATCCAGTCCTCTACAACATAGGTATCAACTTCTGCTTGCTGACTTTCAAGCTTTATTCCCTGTATGTCTGTGCGATGCACAGCCGTTGGAGAAATACCCATGTCACGAACATTGGATTGGCTAACATTCATGGGTATGCTGTGAAAAATTTCATCTGATATAGATTGCACGTTGTCATACCCAGCCTTTATAAATTGTACATTTACTGCGCTTGATGATTTTCTGGCAACAAATTTTTCTACGACATGGACATGCATCGGGATACCTGGATGCGAATCCCACTTTGCGTAAAAGTCTGATCGAATGATCTCCCAATCACTATAAATATTATCCAGCTCCCCCCTTTCAAATGAGTTTGCATGACGGCACTCGTGAGGTATTGGATATTCTTTCGTACCTATGATGGAAGTAAAATTATGAAATCCATCCTTTTTTGTGAGATCTCGTAGTTTCTTGAGTAAGGGTATCCATACCTTTTTTTCAACAAAGTGTAAGGAAGAATGTGCAAGTACAAGGTCATAGGTCTGATCAGGTTTAAAATCTTCAATCCTTCCCTCTATGACTTGAATATCCAGCAAAAGCTGATCTGAGATTGCTCGAAGTTTTTTCACGGCATTCGGTGAAATTTCAAGAGCCGTGACTTTATGACCGCATAAAGCTAAAAAAACAGAATTCCTTCCATCACCACAACCGATATCAAGTACTGCTGAATTTCGAGGCAGATAGCACTCAATTTCATTTACTTCAAGGCTAGGCCCTCCCATGGCCCAGACAGAATGATCAGAATACCCTTTTTCCCAAAATCGTGCTGCTTGATTCATTGTGGGATATACCTTTCTTCTAAAGTTTTGACATGGTCAGAGAACAAAAGGTGTGCAGCTAAATTGCTGTATTTGAAACCCTTCTCAGTAAGTCTTATTGAGGTGTCGCTCGAAATAGTGATGCAACCTTCATCCTCTAGGGCACTGATTACTTCCTGGAAGTCCACAAAAAGATCACGTTGAAAGCTATCCCTGTAATAGGAGCTGGACAGCTTGTCGACTGTCAGGCTTAGAAGAAAATATCATAACCTTTCTCCTTCTTCGTCCAAGACTGCTCCATATTGAGCTAATGTTGATTCAGAGAGTTCCAGTTCAATGAAGTCATTAATTGCTTCACCCACCTTTTTGAGGTTAACAGCATAATCAAAGCTATAGTGATATTTTCCATTATTACTACGTGCTCCTGCCCCAATGCCTATCATTGGTATCCCTTGAAAATCCAGCACCTCTTGTTCGTAGGCGCCAGCCTCTTCAGGTAACCGTGTGAACCGTGTGAAAGATTCCTGACGATAGCCCTCTGCTTTTAAATATTTTATATTCTGGTCATATATTTCCAGTTTCTTTGCATCATCAATATACCGATCTGGGTAGATAGTTTTTTGTTTTTCGATGGCAGTTAGAGGCCGTGAGACAACTGGATATAAAGAAATTGTCATCGGCCTGTATTGAATTATATATTCAAGTGATTTTGCCCAGCTTTCACAGTCCTGACCAGAGAGACCATATATCAAGTCGAGATTCAAGTTATCGAACTTTTCTTTGATCGTCTTAATTGCAGAAATGGTGGTTTCGACAGTGTATGGCCGCCCACTGGCTTTTAATTCTTCAGGTTCCATGGTTTGGATACCCATGCTGATCCGATTCACACCAAGCGTTTTTAATTTATCCATGAGTTCCGGCGATACAGTGTCTGGAGAAGTCTCAACGCAAACTTCGGCTGACTCAGGAACCTTTCGAAATACATTACGAATCGTTTGAAATATTTGATCAAACTGCTCCATAGATAGCACTGTGGGGGTTCCGCCACCAAAATAAATAGAGTTGACTCTTCTATTTCCAGCATAAGGAAGATAAAACTGAATCTGTTCACAAATCTTATTCACGTACAGTTGTTTGAGATCCTCTGTATACCGTGTTGTTAAGAACAAAGTGCAATAAATACAACGGTAGTTGCAAAATGGAATGTGAATATATAAAGAGACATCCCCTGTATTTTTTGAATCCCAGATATCAATCAGACTTATGTCATTTAGCTTCTTATAAGATCTTTTAGAAGGATAGGTATAAACATAAGGTTTAAGCTCATGCCTTGAGATAGCGATATGAAGAGCAGACCTGAAGTCAATCATTCTAATTCACCTGATCAATAATAATACAATTCTCTGGAACAGTGATCTATCTATTCTTGCTTCTAGGAAAGCCGTAACCCTAAGGCCATGGGGCCAGATCTAAGACTATCCAATATCGTGTGTCCCAAGCTTCGAAGTTCGTCTGTCGGCTCGACCATATCCGGGACTTGAAATACAGACATGCCAGCAGCAAGGCCGGCACGAACACCGTTTTCTGAATCTTCGAAAACGGCACAATGACTGGGTCGTATGTGAAGTGCTTCTGCTGCCTTAAGGTAGATATCAGGCTCAGGTTTACCGTTCTCGACCTGATCACCACCTATGATGATACTGAAGACAGAACCTAAACCACACTTTTTGAGAAGTGAGCTAGCTGTTTCTGTCCTATTACCTGTTGCAACTGCATAGGGTATTCGATGGAAGTCTAGCGCCCTTAAGAGATCATTCACACCTGGTTTTATATCAATTGGGTGCTGGAAGAGTTTATGAGCCTCTAAAGACCACTGTTTTTCAAATTGCCTTGAAAAATCAGAACAACCAAACTCTGTGGAGAGTATCCTGAGTGTCCCAGCATGATTCTGCCCAAGAACTTTGAAAAAAATGTCATCACAGTTAGTCACGTTGAGTATTGACGAAGTCTGCTTGAAACTCTTGAAATAGACCTGCTCAGAATCAATAAGCAAACCATCCATATCAAAGATGACCGCTTTAGGTGCCACTGATTTTCTTTCAGTTAAAACTTTCATCTTTACCTACTATTTCAGACCATCTCATTAATACAGGACAGCCATTAGTATCAATAGAAACCAATTAAACCTACGTGACACCATTGACATGGAAAATTAAACGCAATTTCACTGACTCACGATAAATAAATAATGAACGCGAGTGATTGCGACAACTTTTTATTGAGGCAGACAGCGACCAAAACCTACATTATTTTCTGTTCCATACAAGGATTAGTAATAATTTTAAGGTAAATATTTCTTTCAAAAATTACTCCCATTCGAACCAAAAAAAAATGACCCATGTCACCATTCGGATCAATTTCTATGAATGCTGCTGTCCAGAAAAACCAAGTAGGATGCGAATAGGTCCCCGAGTATGAGATAATATTCATACCACCGTCATCTTGACTCTCACCCATGAGCCAGCTCAGTTTTGCAGACAGTGAATTTTGAGTTTGTCCAAAAACGCAGAACCATGCTGGCTGAATCGGATTCGGTTTTTTTGTTTAAAGCGCTAGAAAACGTTATTGCTGAATATCCCCAGTACCCGTCAATTACGGATTATGATGCCTGAGAGCTGCGTTAGTTTCAGCAGCCACCTGACGTTCATATGGTTGGTTAAAAAAAGGTTCTTTTGCACAATAAATGGACACCGGAAACTGGCCGGTGTCTTTTTTTGTTTATTGCCCTTTAGCCTGGATCATTCCTTTCAGGTGTTCGTGAATTGCTGCTATCGGTGCATCCCAGAGATTGGGGGAGGGCTGGGTGTTGGTCAGAATATTCATGTTGGCATTGGCTTCAAAGATCAGCATATTTCCGTCCTGATCAAGGTGACAGTCGATGCCGAAATAATCCAGTTGTAAACGACTGGCTATGGCGGATACTTTGTTGACCAGTTCTGGAGGAGGCTTTTTGTAGAAGGCTTGCAGAAACTCTTGTTCTTCCTGTTGCAAAGAGGGGTGGTCAGCCATGAAGTCTCTGGCGGTTCTGTGAACCATCCAGTGGTTATGGATCAGCATATGGCGCAGGTAAGGGACACCCTCAATCACAACCAGGCGGTATTTCCGGTAAAGGCCATCCGGATCCCTGAAATCCACAAACCGGGTCAGATAGTAGGGCCTGCCATCCAGGGCGAAGCTGTAAAGCTGTTCATCCAGCTTATCCGGATTGTCCAACAGGGTAAGGCTCTTCCCGCCATGGGTACCGGCTTCTCTAAGCAGTACCGGCCCTTTGAATTGGCTGGCGATGATTTCACGAACTTCATCGGGTGTACGGGGTTGGAAGCGATGGGTTTCTGGCAGGGTGACGCCTTCCAGGCCGCTCAGGAGCCGGGCTACCCGATCTCTACGGGTCCGGCCGATTTTATCCGGTGGGTTGATCACAGTGACACCCTGTTGCTGGCAGAAATCAACGCACCGGGACAGGGCCCGGCTGTGGGTATCTGCATCACTGATCTCATTGAAAATCACCGAAGGCTGAAATGTAAATGCATACCGTTGACTGCCTCCAGCCCCTCCCAGAATAAAGCGGTGAGCCCTGAAACCCTGAACTGTTTCCATGGAAGGGGCGACGCTGCTTGAGCCATTTAATAAGTATTGAAACTGACCCTGCTGATCCAGAATCGCTCTGACCTGATTGTTATCCGCGATGCCGCTGAGAAAGAGAACATCCATTGTCGTTTGACTCCAATCGTTATGACGATTTTCATTATGAAAAAGGCGCTTTCTGAAAGGTAATGTACAGAAGCTCCCAGAACAGGCAGGTAGTCGCTCTGCCCTGAGGGTTTGTCCGCTCCTGAAATCCGATATGGGTTTCCAGGGCGTTTAGAATTTCCCGGTCTGATACGTTTCTGAGACCAAACAGCAGCCGACAGAAATCAATCATGTCCTGATGGCTGTTGAAGAGCCAGGGGCAGGGCTTTAATGCATGTTCCAGAAGCTTCAGCCCAGTGGCATGCTCCATTCCAGGGTAAGGAGTGTCTATCTCAAGATACCGCCCTTTGTGACCGGTTCCGTTGTATTGTCCGGCAAACTCGTCTAGAAAACGACTTACACCGGATGTTTTTGCCACATCCGCAAAACAGCAGAAACCGCCGGGTTTCAGACTCTTGCACACTGACTGGATAAAACCGTCCTTGTTATCGATGTGATGAAGTGCAGCCAGGGATACGACCAGGTCATAGCTGGCGTCAGGTAGCCGAAGGTTTTCAAGATCTATGGCGAAAATTGCTTCCGATGTATGAAAGGGGGTGCTGGGGTCTGCGCAGTCCAACTGGCTGTTGGGGGGAAGGTGCTTCTCCAGATAACCCCCTCCCGAAGGAAGATCCAGTACCCGATTTACCCTGGTCAGATCAATGCACTCAAAAAGCGCCGTAAACTCCTGGTCGCGGGAGCAGGGAAATTTCTGCATGGCCTGATCATAAGGGTGCCCCCTATGCTCGAAGGTTTCTGCATACTGATTGCTCATTTTTATACATCCATGGCATTTTTTTATAATCGTTTACTGCATGTAACAGAAAGCCCTTTCTGTCATAAAAAGAATGCCTGATGGGCAAAGCAAAAGCACGCGTTTTTTCCCTATCTGGAAAGAGGAGGGTTTATACAGGGGAGGTTCTGGTATCTATAAAAAAACCAGCACAGAGAAGACTGCGCTGGCTAATGTTTCAGGTGAATCGCCGAGCAGGGCGTATGTTATTGGAAGCTCATCCGGCTACGGTTATATCGAACCAGCCGTTTGCTGACGCCCTTGACCCTGGCCAGATCATCAAGATTTCTGAACTGACCGTGCTGGTTTCTGTATTCCACAATGCTTTGAGCAGTTTTTTCACCCACAAATACCAGAGTTTTGTCGATCTGCTCTGCCGTGGCGGTATTGATGTTCAATCGTTCGCTCTGACCGGCATAAGCGGAAAGGGCGATGGAAGAAGCAATACTGGCCAGCAGGGCGGCGGTAAGAACGGGGGCTTTCAGCAAAGACATGAGCGTTACTCCTTTAACTTCATTCACTCGTAGATAGTGTCGGATATTGTTGTCTCCTACTCATCGGTTTAGCCCAGTGAGTCCGGCTGGGCAAATGGTCTAATTGCACACCCTGCCAGATGTGCTTTTTTTCCGATGGTTTGCAGCGGTGAATTCTGAAAAGTCAGATTTCTGACAGGTAAGCCATAAAAAAACCGGCCTGAAGACCGGTTTAATGGTTATTGACTGATTTTGGCTCCCAAAAGCCTTTCGAGGGTTAGAAGCCTTTCGCGGGTTAAAAATCGTAACGGAGCTTTGCCTGGACCGTATCCGCCTTGAATCCCGTCTGCCAGTTATGGTCGTAGTTTACGGACAGCGTGAAGTTGTTATCCATCCAGTATTCAACGCCAATACCGGCCTGGTAGCGGTTTTTCACGGCTTCCGGTCCAAAGTAGGTGAAGGAGTTTCCGGAGTTTTCAAAGCCTATTTCTGCCTTCACGGCTTCCGCCTTAAAATCATGCCAGGCCATCAGGCTGATTTCCGGCAACAGAGTACCTGAGCCCACTTCGTAGCTGGTCATATACCGAAGCCCTGCACCCAGCTCCAAAGCTTTAAGGCGGGTCTCTTCCACTGTAACCGTTGTACCGTTTTCATAGCTGTAACGGTCGTTCTTGAGTTGCGTGTAATTCAACCCCACTCTGGGCTCAATCAGGGAGTCGTTATTATCAAACAGGAAGCTCTTGCCCCCAAGAACCGTGATACCCATTTGTTTTGACTTGAAGTCTGCGGTCCAGCCGGAGCCAGTCAGGTCGGTTTTACTGGTGCCCAGGTTGATACTGGCATCAATAAAGTAGTCCTGGTCCCGCCAGCCGGCATACACAGAACCCAGGTAGGTATCGGTTTCGCTGCTGGCCCGGCTGGCACTTTGCCCCTCCTGGTTGGCATGGCTGGTAGCAGCAGTCACCCCGATCCCCAGGGTCAGGAAGTCATTGACATCCCGGTCCGCACCCAGGGTGAAACCCTTACTGCGCAGGTTGTAGCGGTTGTAACTGTTGCCATTCTGCTCTGCAGCATCCTGGCTGCCATCGGTGTAAATGGCACGAATCCAGAGAGAGTCGGGGCGGAGGTAGTCACCGGCGGAAGTTGCACTGTCACCGGATGAAATACCGGAAGCCCCAGTCCGAAGATCGGCGGTTCGATTCAGAATGGTGCTGATGGCTTCATTCTGGGCACTCTGACTGGCGGCAATGCCATTGACCGGGCTGGCCACCAGAGCTTCCGCCAGGGCACCCAGGCTTTCTTCGGTTCCATCATAAATGGCGTTATAGAGATCAGGACTGCTGGTATAAAGATCAACCAGCCCCTCTCCACCTTCACCCTGCAGAGCAGCAATGGCGTTAGTGGCGTTATTATCAGCACCACCACTGGCGGCCAGTTCTCCGAGATCGGCCAGAGAGGCACTGACACCAAATTCTGTGCCTTCATTATTGAAAGCCTGATAGTTGAACAGAATAGAATCAGAGACAATATTAACGCCGTCGTCTGTTACGCCGTTTGCGCTGTGTATCAGGTGAACATCAGTGGTTCCGTTACCAGGGTTGAAGTTGGCAATATTGCGGTCTTCAACACTCAGGGAAATTACGCTGCCGGCACTCAGGGTGGACTGACCGGTGGCATCGACTCTGGGAAGGGCAACATCACGGCTGTTTTCATTGAGCTCAACGGATAAAGTACCGTCCTGCTGATAGTCCCCCTCCAGGGAAACCGCATCGGTGGCCCCTAGTGCCAATACACCGGAGTCTTTGACATTGAGAGTGGTGCTGCCATCCACACTGAAGAAGTGATTGTTCAGGGTGATGGTGCCCGTAATATCAACGGTTTCCACATCGTAAACATCACCGTTCAGATCACCGGCCGCCAGTTCAATCAAGTCATCCTGCTGCTGACTGCCATAGATATCGCCATTGATGATCCCACTGCTGCCGGATTCATCGGTGCCATTGAACAGATCAAGCCTGCTGCTGGCGGTCCGGAAGTCCATAGCAACGGTACTGCCATCGGCAATGGTTCTTGACGCTTCCATTTCATCTTCAAAAACCTGACCTCCGGTCAATGAGCCGGTATTGGTGAGCCGCCCGATGGAAGAGTCCGCCACGCGGATCACGGCACCGGTTTCGGAAGTAATGGTGCCGGAGTTGATCAGGCTGCCAACACTGGAGGAGCCATCTGAATCTTCGCCGCCAATATCAACGGCAACGCTGCCGGCAGTGATGGTTCCGGAATTGGCAATGATGCCACTGACGGTACTGTCATCAATATCAATGGCGTTTTCTTCCGCCGTGATGGTGCCACTATTGCCAATATCGCCATCCACCTGGCTTGAGTAACCAATGCGAATGGCATCATCCCCGGCAGTGATCACCCCGGTCCGGTAATTAATGATGTTGCCGGTATTGAAGTTAACTTCCCCGTCCTCTTCCAGGCGTTCAAGATCACTGCCGGTCACCTTGATGCCATCGGTATCCACGGTAATGCTGCCTTCATTAAGAATGTTGGTAGCGCCATCGGTATTTTCCAGGAAAATCCCGTGGGTGGCGGCTTGAATGCTGCCATTCACCCCGTTTTCGATGGCACCCTGTAGCGCCGAATCCGATAAATAGATACCGCTGCCATGGGTCTGTGACTCGCCATCACCTAACTCTTCTACGTAGGTTCCCGCCGTAATGGAACCATTGTTATAAACCCCTGTGGCCTCCAGGTCATAGAGGCTGATGCCGTGGCGACCGGCATTGATGGAGCCGGTATTAATGACAGAGTCATCCATCTCGGTATCAAACACAGTGATGCCATCACCATCGGTAACGGTAATACTGCCCTGGTTGACCAGATTTTCCACATTCCACGCTTCACCGACCAGGATACCGGCAAAGTATTCGGTATTGATCACTCCATCGGAGCCCACACCGATATTGCCTTCAACAGAGGAGTCGATAACCACCATGGCTGGCCCCTCTGAGCTGATCGTACCCTCATTAATCAAGCCCGTGGCACCTTCAGAACCGAACATCAACATGCCAGTAGTGGCTGTGATATTTCCTGTGTTGGCCATCACACCATTCATGGTGACATCGACGGCAAGCATACCATCGCCGTAAGTGTCTTCATTGCTGTCGTCGGTTAGTTCTATGGTTCCGTGGTTAATAAAGTCGCCGACGCCATCAACGTCGTCCAGAACCATGCCACTGCTTCTATCGCCATCCAGCCGGATAATACCTTCAGAAGTATTAACAACGCTGCCCGACAGGGTACTATCAGTAACTGTGAGCCCGGATTCCGCAGCGGATATAACACCACTGTTTGAGACTCCGCCAGTGATGGTTGAATCCTTTATCTCAATACCTGAGTGGTCTGAGGCAATGTCTCCCTCATTGCTAAAGTCTGAACCCAGGGTGCTGCTCTCTACGACAATGCCTGAATGGTAGGCGGCGATGGTACCGGTATTCAGGAAGGCCCCGGCGATATCCATATTGGTCAGGCGAATACCACTGCGAGATTCGTACTCCGGGGTAAAAGGACTATCAGAAGCACCGACGCTCTCCAGAGGAGGGCCAAAGGGTATGTTCAGTGTCAGCTCACCCTCCAGCTGACCCGCATTAACGTAAATTTCTTCACCCGGTTCAAGGGAATCTCCAAAGAACTCAAAGTCTCCCTCTGCTTCCATCAAGCTAAAGGGAAGGTTGCCAATATCAGAGCTGGCATAGCGAACCCGGAACCAGGCATCACCCTGTTCATCCTCTCCCATGGCTTCCAGAATAAAAGGCGATTCACCGTCGTTAATGACAGGATCCGCGTCCCACTCCTGGCGATAGCTGTCACCTTCCTGGTAAATGTAAAGGGTATCTGCGGTCAACTGGCCGGAATTGACAAAATTTCCGGCAATGGTGCTTTCATTAATATCAATGGCTGATCCCCGGTCAACGCGGATATCACCCTGGTTTTCAAAATTCGCCTGACCGTCTTCGATTTCGCCATTGGTGCCAATGGCCACATAGTCCAGGTCAATACCGGTCTGCCCGGCATCAATATTGCCGCTGTTCAGGAAGTAGCCGCCAATCTCCGCCTTGTGCAGCTCCGCCTGGGTTTCGCCGTCGGGCGGGGAGGGCACATTCACCCTCTTGCCGGTCAGTACGATCCCACTTTGTGCCACGGTCAGGTTCCCATCGTTCTGGAAGTTGCCTCCGATTCGGCTTTTTTCGATTTTAAAGCCGTTATTCACCGACGTGATATCACCGCTATTGATCAGGTCATCACGAATATCCAGGTAGTCGGTGTCGAAGCCGTTGCCATCACCGCTGTCCTCTTCCTGTGGCTCAACGGTGGTCAAGCTGCCGGTGTTGATGACACTGCCCTGGATCACCATGTACTCAGGGCTGTCACCGTCATCGAACGGGCCTTCATCAAAGTCACCATCCAGCTCTATCGCGTTATCCCCACTGGTTATGGTGCCAGTATTGACGATGTTTCCATCCACAAGGGTGTCATCAATATCAATACCATCGTGGTTCCGGGCGATAATGGTTCCATGGTTAATGACATCGTGAACCTCGCTTCGGTCAATCCGGATGCCGTCCGAATAGACATCAAGCGTTGTACCGACGGCATTGAAAATCTGCCCGTCAACCGTTGCGCCATCCAGGTTAAAGCCTTCCGTGCCATGAATGTTCATATCCCCAAAGTTGGAGACACTGCCTTTAACGTGGCTGTCGATAATGGAGATGCCGTGGTTTTCATCGTCCTCGTCGGTGACAGTCAGCACACCATGGTTTTCAATACTGCCCTCTAGAATGCTGTTCTCTACAGCAATGGCCGATCCTTCTTCCGTCACGGTAATATCACCGTGGTTGATCAAGTGACCATCGAGTTGAACCCCATCCAGGGAAATGCCGTGCTCCTCAGAAGTGATGCTGCCTTCGTTGAGGAAGTTGCCTCCAATGGTGATCAGACTGTCACCGGAAAGAACACCGTCTTCCAGTGTGGCATCGCTGTCCAGGCGAATGCCGTATTCCCTGGCGTTGATCTCCCCCTTGTTGGTGAAGTTTCCTCCAATGGCAATCGTATCCGTCAGTGAAATACCACTGCTGTCGCCGGAATTGAGAGTACCCTCATTGTCAAAATCACCAGCGATGGAAACATCCGACAGGTAAATGGCTTCATCGAAGGCATTGATTGCTCCCTTGTTATAGAAACTGCCACCAATGGTCAGCTCTCCGTCCAGCTCCAGTTCACCATCATCGTAATAATCACCGGAGAGGGATATTCCACGCTGGGTAGCTTCAATTTCGGGAGGAAAAAAGGACTGCTCACCGGAAGCCTTAACCTCAATGGGGTCTTGTGAGTTGGCGTCCACAAGTATATGGGTCTCAGGCCCGCCATTGTGAGGGCCGGTATTGATCAGAATCTCCTGGCCGGGGAAGACCACCAGGACTTCCGATGTGAATGCCCCGCCAGCTTCCAGAAGTTGCACTTCCTGTGGCATGGGGCCTTCATTGCGAATCCGGAACCAGGCTTCATTATGGTCAGGATCGATGCCCATGGAGGTCAGGCGGATCACTCCGGACTCGGTAATTTCTCCAGTCCATTCGCTGGAAAAATACTCCCCTTCACCATAACGAACTTCAATGTCAGCATTCAGGTTACCTTCATTGATAAAGTCATTGCCGATGGATACTGCTGACAAGCTGATGGCAGAACCGGTTTCAGAAGTTATTTGTCCGGAGTTTCTGAAGTCTTCACCAATGGCCACTTGGTTCAGCTCAATACCGTTTTCTCCGGCATTGATTTCACCGGAGTTATCAAAAATCCGTCCGATTACAGCTGTGTATTGTGGTGTCGGGGGCTCCTCCGTAGCAGGCATTGGGCCTTCCTCTGGGCCGGGAGGCACTTCTGGGTCAATGGTTTCACCATTGATGGAAATGCCCGTTCCTCCAGCATGAAGAGTACCCAGATTAATAAAATCGATTTCCACCCGTGTTTCATCGAAGTCAACGCCCTCACGGACAACCTCGATATTGGCGGCGGAGACCACTGAGCCACCAATGGTGGTGTCATCAATATCCAGGCCATCTTCCCCTGTGATGGTCACCATGGACTGATCCTGGGGAAGAGATGGGCGACTTGTGATTACATTACCGCCGATGGAACTGTCATCAATACTCAGGGCGTCGTAATCGGGGTGAGCACTGAGAGAACCGTTAATAACCACGTCGTTGTCAATGGTGGCGTATTCAAAGTCCATGGCATTGTCATGGTCAGAGATAATGCTGCCGGAGTTATAGACACTGCCTTTGATATGGGCATCTTCAAGGTAGATACCATTGTCGCCGGTATGAATCTCAGCCCCTTCGTCATTCAGAATACTGCCATCCACTGTGGCGTCTTCAACATGGATGCCATAGGTGTCAGCAATGATCTCGCCATGGTTCTCAATGCGCCCGGCAACAGCAGTCCCCTTTACCTGAATGCCATTAGCCGAAAATGGTCCGCTGTTGTGTTCAATTCCGCCCTGAACGTTGATGGTGCCGGTATTAGTAATGCCCTTAATGTTGTTGCCCACAGTGCTGGTGTCTTCCAGGGAAATACCGGCCAGATTTCCATCACTTTCCAGGGCTTCTACGAGGATATCGCCTTCATTCAGCAGCTCTCCGGAAATGAGCGTATCACCTTTGACCTGAATCCCGGTTTCTCCAGCCCTTATGGTGCCGGAATTGACAACATTGCCCTGGATGGTGGCATCGTCAAGGACAATGCCGTTATTGTCACCGTTGATCTCAGCATCGAGGTTATTGAGGAGGTTGCCTTTGATCAGTGACTCCTGCACAGTGAGTGCATTGCCACCTGAAACCGTCCCCTGATTGAGTACATCCTGTTCAATCACAGACTGCCTTGTTATCACCATCCCTTTTTTCAGCCAGCCAGTGTTTGTCAAACTGGATACCGAGGCACTGTTGGCGACAGTGAGGTTGCGGGCTGTTCCATTATTGGTAAGGGTGCCATTAATGATGGAGTCACTGACGCTGATGTTTCTGCGGATTTTGTTGTTGTTCACCAGCTCATTAACAGACGCTCCGTCCTGGAGCATAATCCGTTTTGCATACCCCTCATTGACGACCTGTTCGTTGACCGTAGCTGCGGAGATGTGAATGCCGTTTTTCACCCGGCCGGTATTGATAATGGACTGATGAACAATTGGAGAGCCGGAGGGGTCGCCCATCAATGAAATATTGTCCATGGTGCCATGGTTTTCAATCCCGTAGCTGATCTCTGACTGCCCCATGATGACGGCATCCAGTGCATTGGCCCGGTTGATGAAGGATCCATTCAGGTCACCATTATTCATCCAGAAACTGGACATACCGTCGTTATTGACAATATCCCCCTGGACCACACCCTCTATGCCAATATCATTGACCGGTACACCGGGGGCAATACCACCACTGCAAAACTCCCCCCCAGGGATATGGATATTGCTTCCGGGGGCAGAGGAAGGGCAGGTGGCTGCTGAAGCAGAAAAGCTCTGGATAGAAACCAGAATCGCGGAGCTCAGCAGAGTCCGCTGGAAAACGTCCTTGCGAATACTGTCCATAGTGTTCCATTCTTAAGTTATAAACCCAAGGTCGCCTACTCCATTATGGCGATGTCGTACAGGGGGTTTTATTGCTTTTAACGACGTCTAAACTATAACCAGTTCACGGTTTTAATAAAAGAGTTAGTAAAGGCACGAGCAAGGGCTTTACAAATACAATTTGGTAATAAATTGATAACAAAACATCATTGATTGGGTGCAGAATGAGGATAAAAGGGTGGGGAAAACTGGTATTTGTGAGTTTTTTACTCTGGGGCTGTCACAGTGTCAAGCGAGTGCCTGAGGTCAAGCCAAAGGATTTTCCTGTTGCTGTTGAGGTCTTGACCTATGACAAAGGAAGGTTGCCTTTAACACTCTGGAGGCCAATGCAAGCCAGGAGTTCCACACTCCGTCTTTATATTGAGGGCGATGGCAGAGCCTGGGTTCGAGCTGGCAGACCATCAACAGACCCGACCCCCGTTAACCGGCTTGTGCATCAGTTGATGTTGCAAGACCGTTTTCGGGATATCGCCTATCTCTCCCAGCCTTGCCAGTATGTGATGAACGCTGCCTGTGATCGCAATGTCTGGACCTTTGGCCGCTATAGCCCCCAGGTTCTGGAGAGTATGAATCTGGCCATGGATGAAATTAAAAGAAAAGGAAACTACCAGGCTTTTGAACTGGTCGGTTACTCGGGTGGAGGGGCAATGGCGTTGCTCTTGGCCGCTCACCGAAACGATGTGCTCTCTATTCGAACGGTAGCGGGAAATCTCCTTCCATCGGTGACCAATCAAATTCATGGTGTATCTCCCATACCTGGGGCCATGAACCCAGCGGATTTCAGTGCCAGGCTTAGCCAGATCCCCCAGGTGCATTTTGTGGGCGCGGAGGATCGGGTGATTCCTTTAAGTATCAGTCAGAGCTTTGCCAAAACACTGAAAAAAAACGACTGTGTTACGATTCAGAGCGTTTCTGCTAATCACCATCAGGGTTGGATAGAGCAGTGGCAACGTCTGCTGACTATTATACCTTTATGTAAAAATAATGTCGTTATTACACCCTTCAAAAAAAAGGGGAGGAATTAACTATTTCTTACAATTGCGATCAATATTCTCCAGCATTTCTTCTTCTATAAAGTGGTCACTATCTAAAGCATCAAGCACTATTGAATCACCTTCATGTGTCAGGCTATTTGAACATTTGTCAACATATCTATCAAAATCATCGCAATGTGGACGTAGTACGTCAGGATGTTTCCTTCTTATCTCTTCACATCTCATTATCCTTTTAAGATAATAATCCAATCTTTGCTCCCTTTCAGCATCGAACCATGTAACATCTATATAGCTGACCACAAGCTGATCATCGTCATTATCATCTTTGCCAAGAATGAAAATGGAATTCCATGCATGGCTATTGTTATTTTGTGTGTGCATGTAGATGTTTTTTAGTTTTTCAGGAAACATTGCTTTTAAGTGTTGAAAGACAATACTGGTTAGCGCGGAATATCTTTCACAATCACCGACTTGAGACTCCCAGTACACAGATAGGGGAGCAGGGGAGCGGAGCTTTGATTCAGGAGCGTCTACATCATAGAATTCAAGCTTATCCGCAACAATTCTAGCAGAAAGGCTAATGATATCCTTTGCTGTTAGCTGGGATAAATCATAATTTGCCAGTTGCAAATTTAAGTCTTGTATGAATTGATCGAGCTGTTGCCTGTTCATATTGTGTGCAATAAATGAGTATCCAAACATGTCAAACAAATCCATTGGAAAAGCAATCTCATCAGGGCTGATATAATCATTAATAAGGTTAAATGGTACAAATTTTATTTTTCCTGAAGGGTATTTTTCACATGCACTTATATCCAAAGCACGGGTACCTCTTAATAAATATGGATAAATAAAAGCATTAGATGGCAGGTTGTTTATATCTCTCTCCCTCCATTCCCAAAGAAAGAATCTATCATTGAAAGTTTTAATTATTAATTCTTCATCAGGTTTTTGATTTGCTAATAGAGCATCAGATATCAAAATTAAAAAAAAATAGCGTTCTTCATATTGATTTCCTGTTGGTAGAAATGTGCAAAATGCTTCTTGTAAACGAAATAACCAACAATTAAAAGTGACGTGCTAGTATCACCGATAAAAGTCCAGCTCATGCATCATAGGTGCCTTTATATCAGAAGCCAGCCCGGAAGCTGTCTTGCAGTTTTGGCTCAAAATGGTATTACCATGGTTGACTAGAGTGATGTCTGCCAAGTTTATATAGACACTTTGATTCAAGAATAGTTCGATGGCTATCTGAACTAACTTGTACGGATATTACTCTGATTTGAATGATTAATGATGTTTGTTCGCGAGACTACCTCTGAGTATTGATGTGAACTGACGCTTTGCACTCCTGAAAAATAGTACGATAGAACCTCAATTCTTGAGGTATCCATGAGCAAAGTTGACGCTCGTAAAGTTTTCCATAAGGTAAGAGAGAGCATCGGCATTGAAGCCATTCAAAAGCGTGAACTGGCGGAGGAAAAATTCCGGAGCGCTTTAACACCGATGTATTTATCAAATTCCTGAAGCAAATCGTCAGCTCTCATGAGTGCCCGGTGATGATACTGATAGACTGCCACTCTGCTCATAAGGCCAAAAAAGTGATGAAGTACCTTAAGCGAGAAGAGCGGCTTATTGATAATCATCTTTTGTCGCCTTATTTCCCGGAGTCTACTGAAAACAGGTGCGCATAGGGTATGCTTTTATCAATACATAAAGAACATTATTGATGCTTTAAAAAACAGCGCTGCCTCCATCTTAAGGATATAGCCTTTGCATAGGTATTCCATGATCTCTGATTGGAACTTTCTGACGCGATTTATGTCTGTGAACAGGTAGACAAAATATTTTGTTTTGCTTGTCCCTGGAATTTTAGGAGGTATGCCCCTTCTTTTCTGATGGACCGATTCTAATCATTTTAATAAGCACAGGAGTTGAAATGAATAATAAAATCAGAGTATTAACTGCTTTTTCTGTTGTCTTTCTCAGTGCCAGTGCCGTTGCAGGACCTTTATTAGAAAATGCTAAGGGTGCTTATGCGGAAACGGGTTTAGAATCATTCGGGGCCATTGAACTTCCCTCTAAAACACATCCATTAGTTGATGCTGGCACTCATGAAATTGTAGAGTCAGCGACCGACAACTCCCTGGAATCTTATTCAAGTATTGGACTTCCAAGGGAAAGTCATAAGGAAGTCGATTTAATGGATGGTGCATCCGACGAATCAGCATTAGAGCCTTATACCGGGGTCGGCTTTCCAAAAGAGAGGCATCAGGAGACTGACTTAATCGTTGATTCATCCGGTGAATCAGCACTAGAGCCTTACACAGGTGTTGGTTTTCCAAAAGAGGGGAATCAAGAAACTGACTTAATCGTTGATTCATCCGGTGAATCAGCGCTAGAACCTTACACAGGTGTCGGCTTTCCAAAAGAGGGAACTCAGGAGGCTGGCTTAATCGTTGATTCATCCGGTGAATCAGCGCTAGAACCTTACACAGGTGTCGGCTTTCCAAAAGAGGGAACTCAGGAGGCTGGCTTAATCGTTGATTCATCCAGTGAATCAACATCAGAACCTACTACAAGTACTGGATTGCCAAAAGATAAAGAAAAGAATAGTGCACAGCCTGCAAGTCCTAGCCCTTCCAGTTATTTAAGAGTAGAAGGGCAACAGAGTAGTTATGAGCATGAAGCAAATACATTCAAGGGTGCTAAATCAGAACATAGACTGGAAGGTCATAGGGTAGTGGATGGAGCCCAACCAGCAGCATCTATACCAAATGCTTATTCACGTTCTATGAGTGAGGCAGGTGAAAGTGTAAGTATGGCTCCAGTTGATGATTCAGGGTTGTTGAAAAAAATCTTCAGTAAGATGGCTGCTGAAATCAAAGCTCTGGAGCAGAAATATCTATCAGGTGTCCGTAAACAAAATGATGCAGGGATACCTGAAGGTTCAGAGGCTGGTATTTCTGGACAGCTTGTTGCAAAGGGGAGGGCCGTTAAAGAGGAAGAGCCTGCCCATATGCATGTCGCTTTACAAAGAGACGATTTTGATAAAGAAGCTTTACCTCTAAAAGAGGAACAGCCTTTCCATGGAAGTGGGAAAAACGATGTACCCGTAACAAGCCATGATCAAGAAAATAAAGCTGCCAATACCATGAGAGCGAGAGCTGCGCAAGGAGCATCTATAGAAGAGGTTGATGTGGAATCCGGTTCTTTAGCGGATCATATGGAAAGGGGGTCGATGAGTTACAAAAAAACTGGGTCTGTTCTTCAGGATGTGGTGGATCTTCATACGCAGAAGCCATTTGATGTAAGTTGCATCTACACAGCAGATATTCATTTGAATAATAGAGGTGAAACTCATACTGCTGTATCAATTCAGGCTTCCAGTGATTATCTTTTATTTGAGTTTTATAACCTGTATGGCGTTCGCGGTGAGAGAATCAGTTCTGGATCTTCAAAATTCAGTCTGGTTATTGATAGAAAAGATAAAAGAAGTATCGAAGCCTATAAACTATATGGTGATGGGACACACTTTCATAAAGACGAATCTTTCAATATGGACCTTCAGCCAACCGTTGAGAGAATTATAAAAAGATGTGTTGTCATAAGCGATAAATAAGGTTGCTTTCTTAAAAAAGAGTACACTGATTCTTTTGTGAAGAAAGTCGTTATAAAGCCAGGCACTTAGTGCCTGGCTTTGTACTTTTGATGATTAAGCCAGGTCAAGGCGAAGTCGGCTGAAAGTTATGTTCAAGGGCATTCAGCAGGTGACTGACTTTGGTGATGGACTCCTGATATTCATCGTCAGCGTTTGAGTCCGCCACAATAGCGCCGCCGCCCCAGCAGTGGAGCCGCTGATCATAGGCCAGTAAGGTGCGTATGGTAATGCTGGTGTCCATGTCGCCATTGCAGTTAATGTATCCCACAGAGCCACAATAAATGGAACGGGGAACAGGCTCCAGTTCCCGGATAATTTCCATGGAGCGGATCTTGGGTGCTCCGGTGATCGACCCTCCGGGAAAGGTACTGGCCAGCAGGCTGGCGGCGTCATTGACTTCTGAAAGGTCTCCAGTGATGGTGCTGACCAGGTGGTGAACATTGGAATAGGTTTCCAGAGCAAACAACCTGGGGACGAATACGCTGCCCACGGCACAAACTTTGCCAAGATCATTACGCATCAGGTCAACAATCATCAGGTTTTCTGCTTTGTCTTTTTCACTGTTTTTCAATTCATGGGCGATAGACCGGTCTTCCTCCTGGGTCACTCCCCGCCGCCGGGTGCCTTTGATGGGGTTGGTCTCCACATGACTATCCGTCAATCGGATAAATTGCTCCGGTGAATGGCTGAGAATGGTGACGTCATGGTGTCGTATATACGCGGAGTAGGGAGCCTTGCTGACTTTTCGAAGGTATTTGTAAGCTTCCCAGGTGTCTCCAGAGAAAGGAGCAGTAAATTCCTGGGTCAGGTTGATCTCGTAGCAATCCCCCGCCGCTATGTAATTCTGAATCTTATCAAATGACTGATTATACTCTTCACGGCTCTGGGTCGCGGTAAATGGCTTTTCCAGCTGGAATGAGGGGGCTTTTCTTTCTGAGGGTTTTCGATCAAGAGCATGAAGTACCTGTGATTTAAGCTCAGGTGTGATGTCCGGGTGAAACACCAGGTGGGTTTTCTGCTGTTTATGGTCAACAATCAGTGCCCAGTGATAAAGGCCAACGGAAGCCAGGGGGGCATTATGCTCTCTGGGCTCTATCTTTTCCGGTTCCTGAAGCTGGCAATACTCATAAGCCCAGTATCCCAGAATCCCCCCGGTAAATGGCAAACCTTCAGAGTTAACGGGGGTCATGGATTTGACCAGCCTGGAAAGCAGCGGAAAGAGGGAGGCTCCTTCTTCCCTGGCAGTGTGGCCGTTGATGGCATCCACAATGGTCATGCGGCCCTGGGCATCAACCGTTATTTCCTTGCTGGGGGCAGCGGAGAGAATATCGTAACGGCTGAAATTATCTCTGCACACTGAGGTACAACTATCAAGAAAAACCGGGTGGGGCAGATCGATAAAATGTTCAAAATAAAGGCTGGTGTCGTCTTTGTGGTCCAGTTCCAGAATGGTTAATGTGTTCATAGCAGCCTTAGGGGGAAAATGCAGTGGGCATTCTAACTGGAGCCAGTGAATCGCGCTATTTTTATCTGGGTGATTATCCGTCCGGGAAAAGTGTTTTTCTCTATGATGGCCATGATAATCAATGCTCAATGGTCAACTCTTGCGCATTGTATACAATATAGGTGGATATACGGATAAAAACAGGGTATAAAGGGTCGAAAAATAAAACATTGTAAACAATTCTTTATGAGCCAACCCAAGAGCACCCCATCGGAGCCTGTTTTACCCACTCAGCCTACCCAGGCCAGAGAAGTGGCTCAGGTGCTCGTTCAAGACATTATTAACGGCAAAATACCCGAAGGCAGTCGTATCTCTGAGCCAGAGTTGTCGAGGCGCTATGGCGTCGGGCGCGGGCCGCTCCGGGAAGCGATTCTGAGGCTGGAAGGAATGGGTCTGGTGGTACGTGCTCCCCATGTTGGCGCCCGGGTAGTGACCCTGACCTGCAGAGAGCTGTCTGAAATCTTTGCAGTCCGGGAAGCGCTGGAGGGTATGGCCGCCAGGCAGGCGGCTGAATGCATGACGGATGCAGAGCTGGTTGATCTGGGTCAACTCATTGAAACCCATGCACGCTATGTTCAGGAACATAATGGCCAGGCCTACATGGATCAGGAAGGCGATTACGATTTTCACTACCGGATCATCAAGGCCTCCGGAAACCAACGGTTGATCCGGGCCCTTTGTGATGAGCTTTATAATCTGGTGCGGATTTATCGAAAGTCCTCCGGGCGTGCTGCCCGGCCTGAGCAGGCACTGGTTGAACACCAGATGATCTATACCGCCCTGAAAGACCGGGATGGTGAGCTGGCTGAGATTCTGATGCGCCGTCACATCGCCCGGGCAAGACGGGAAATTGAAACGGTGCTTGAATAGTGAGTCTGCAACATTAAAACCCTTAAACCACAACAACAAGAAGTAGAGGTAATATCATGAGTGAAAACGATAATTCATTAAGCCGCCTCATTGCCCGGGAGGGTATTGTGACGGCTCCGGGTGTGTACGATGGTATTTCCGCCAGGCTGGGAGAAGAGGCAGGATTTTCGGCCCTCTATGCCAGTGGCGGCGCCATTGCCCGAAGTACCGGGGTACCGGATATTGGGCTGCTGACGTTAACTGAAGTGGTTGACCGGGTTCGCCAGATCGTTGAAGCCACCTCCCTGCCGGTCATTGCCGATGCGGACACCGGTTTTGGCAATGAAGTGAATGTCAAACGAACCGTCGAACTGTTCCGCAATGCCGGCGTAAGCGCTTTCCATCTGGAAGATCAGGAGTTTCCTAAGCGCTGTGGCCACCTGGATGGCAAGTCACTGGTGTCCGTGGATGAGATGTGCAAGAAGGTGTCCGTTGCTAAAAAGTATGCCGGCAACGTCACTGTGATCGCCCGAACCGATGCCATTGCCGTGACCGGGTTTGAGGATGCCATTGACCGCGCCAGGGCTTATGTGGATGCGGGAGCCGATATGCTGTTTGTAGAGGCGCCCCAGACCATTGAGCAGATCGAAGCCATTGCTGAACAGGCTCCTGGCCCCAAGCTGATCAATATGTTCTACAGTGGCAAAACGCCTCTGGTGCCCACAGAAGACCTCAAAGCCATGGGTTACCAGTTGATTATTATTCCTTCAGATCTGCAGCGTGCAGCGGTCACCGCCATGCGGGAAGTGCTCAATGTGATCAAGCGCGATGGTAACAGTGGTGCCATTGCCGATGGCATGATGACCTTCCAGGAGCGGGAGCAGCTGGTGAAAACCCAGGAGTTTCTGAATCCCTGATAAAAAGAGGACCGGGTAGCGGGAAGCCTGCACCTAATCAATTTGAGGGAAGCTTCTGTCCCCTGTAAACCTGACAATATCCCGGTCCCGTTCAAAAGCCGGCAAAGTGGCTGTCGGTTGATGTCCATAGCATCTGAAGATGCCTGTAAACTTTCAAAAAAACCTTATAAAAACGGAGAAGTATCATGGCAGAGAAGAAACTGGGTGGTGCCGGCCTGCGAGGTCAGTCTGCTGGAGAAACCGCACTGTGTACCGTGGGCAAAACCGGCTCCGGCTTGACCTATCGTGGCTACGACATCAAAGAGCTGGCCGATAAAGCCCAGTTTGAAGAGGTCGCCTACCTGTTGTTGTACGGAAAGCTGCCCAACCAGGCTGAACTGGATGCCTACAAGGCCCGCCTGAAAAACATGCGTTCTCTGCCTGATGCCCTGAAAACCGTTCTGGAGCAGATCCCCGCCGATGCCCATCCCATGGATGTCATGCGTACAGGGTGTTCCATGCTGGGCAACCTGGAAACCGAACAGGGTTTCTCTGAACAGCTGAATCATATTGACCGGATGCTGGCAGTATTCCCCGGCATGATCAACTACTGGTATAACTTCAGTCACAACGGCATCCGTGTTGACGTGGACACTGAAGCGGATTCCATTGCTGAGCAGTTCCTGTGGACGCTGCACAATAAAAAGCCGGACCCTCTGCACGTTCAGGTAATGCATGCGTCACTGGTGCTGTATGCAGAGCATGAGTTTAATGCCTCGACCTTTACCGGCCGGGTTTGTGCCTCCACGCTTTCTGATATTCATAGCTGTGTCACCGGAGCTATCGGCTCTCTGCGAGGCCCGCTTCACGGTGGGGCCAATGAAGCCGCCATGGCCATGATTGAAAACTGGCGTTCCACGGATGAGGCCGAAGAGAAAATCATGGGTATGCTGGCCCGCAAAGACAAGATCATGGGCTTTGGCCATGCCATTTATCGTGAGTCTGACCCCCGTAATGCCATTATCAAGGAGTGGTCAAAGAAGCTCTCGGAACAGGTGGGTGATGAGTACCTGTATGCGGTGTCAGAGCGGGTAGAAGCGGTGATGTGGCGGGAGAAAAAGCTGTTCTGCAACGCCGACTTCTTCCACGCCTCTGCCTACAACTTTATGGGTATTCCCACCAAGCTGTTTACTCCTATCTTTGTCTGCTCCCGGGTTTCAGGCTGGACGGCCCATGTCATGGAGCAGCGCGCCAATAACCGGATCATCCGGCCTTCTGCGGATTACACCGGTCCGGAAAGCGCAGAGTGGGTGGATATTGAAAACCGGCCCTGACCTCTTATGGTCTGGCGATCTCTTCGTTCCCACGCTATGCATTCCCAAGGAGGAGCGTGGGAACGAGGTAAAAAAAAGCGGGCCTGAAGACCCCCATTGACACCTTACTTCCCGGTGGATTTGTGACGTATGAACACTGCCTTTCGTAAACCTCTGCCCGGCTCAGGGCTGGATTATTTCGACACCCGTGAGGCCATCGAATCCATCCAGCCCGGGGCTTATCAATCACTGCCTTATACTTCCAGAGTGCTGGCGGAGCAGCTGGTGCGCCGCTGCGATCCCGATACTCTGACTGACTCCCTTAAACAGATCATCGAACGTAAACGTGACCTGGATTTTCCCTGGTATCCCGCCCGAGTGGTCTGTCATGACATTCTTGGCCAGACGGCACTGGTGGATCTTGCGGGTCTCCGCGATGCCATTGCAGAACAAGGGGGAGACCCTGCCAAAGTCAACCCTGTGGTCCCCACCCAGCTGATTGTGGACCATTCCCTGGCCGTTGAGCACGGTGGTTTTGACCCCGACGCTTTTGAAAAAAACCGGGCCATTGAAGACCGCCGTAACGAAGACCGCTTTCACTTTATCGAATGGACCAAAACCGCTTTTGAAAATGTCGATGTGATTCCCGCAGGGAATGGCATCATGCACCAAATTAACCTGGAGAAAATGTCGCCAGTGATCCAGGCCCGTGAGGGTGTCGCCTATCCAGACACCTGCGTGGGAACTGACAGCCATACCCCCCATGTGGACGCCCTGGGGGTGATCGCCATCGGGGTCGGAGGACTTGAGGCGGAAACGGTCATGCTGGGCAGGCCCTCCATGATGCGGCTGCCGGATATCGTTGGCGTTGAACTGGTTGGCCAGCGTCAGCCGGGCATCACAGCTACCGACATTGTACTGGCGCTGACCGAGTTTTTGAGAAAAGAGCGGGTGGTCTCTGCCTATCTCGAATTCTTCGGGGAAGGGGCCGCCAATCTCACCATTGGTGACCGGGCCACCATATCCAACATGACGCCGGAGTTCGGGGCATCCGCCGGGATGTTCTACATCGATGAACAGACCATCGACTACCTGAAACTGACCGGACGGGAGCCCGAGCAGGTCCGCCTGGTTGAGGAGTATGCAAAAACCACCGGGCTATGGGCCGATGACCTGGGCAGTGCGGAATACGAAAGGGTGCTGACGTTTGACCTTTCTACGGTGTGCCGCAATATGGCAGGCCCATCCAACCCTCATCGACGATTGCCCACCGATGAATTACAAAGCCGGGGAGTGGCGGGAACCTGGGAAGAGCGCCCTGGTGAAATGCCCGATGGCGCGATTATCATTGCCGCCATCACCAGCTGTACCAATACCAGTAACCCCCGTAATGTGGTTGCCGCCGGCCTGGTGGCGAAAAAGGCCAATGAACTGGGCCTGATCCGCAAACCCTGGGTGAAATCTTCCTTTGCTCCGGGCTCCAAGGTGGCCCGGCTCTATCTTGAAGAAGCGGGTCTGCTGCCGGAAATGGAAAAGCTGGGGTTTGGCATTGTTGCCTATGCCTGCACCACTTGTAACGGCATGAGTGGCGCCCTGGATCCGAAGATTCAGCAGGAAGTCATTGACCGGGATCTGTATGCGACGGCGGTCTTATCCGGTAACCGGAACTTTGATGGACGGATTCATCCCTATGCCAAACAGGCCTTCCTGGCTTCGCCGCCGTTGGTGGTGGCTTATGCCATTGCCGGTACTGTTCGTTTCGATATTGAAAGAGACAGCCTGGGTACCGGTCCGAACGGGCAACCCATTACCCTGAACGATATCTGGCCCAGCGATGAAGAGATTGATGCCATCGTCAATGAGTTTGTCAGGCCGGAGCAGTTCAATCAGGTGTACATTCCCATGTTCGATCTGGGGAAAGCCGAGTCCGCGGAAAGCCCCCTGTACGACTGGCGCCCCATGAGCACGTACATCCGCCGACCTCCATACTGGGAAGGGGCTCTCGCCGGTGAGCGGACATTGCAGGGAATGCGTCCCCTGGCACTGCTGGGTGACAACATTACCACCGACCACCTGTCGCCTTCCAATGCCATACTGGGCAGCAGTGCCGCCGGTGAGTACCTGGCAAAAATGGGACTGCCGGAAGAGGACTTTAACTCCTATGCCACCCACCGTGGGGATCACCTCACGGCTCAACGGGCCACCTTTGCCAACCCTAAATTGCTGAACGAGATGTGCCTCGATGATCAGGGTGAGGTGAAGCAGGGTTCTCTTGCTCGCATTGAGCCGGAAGGGAAAGAAACCCGGATGTGGGAGGCCATTGAAACCTATATGGAGCGGAAGCAACCCCTTATCATTGTCGCCGGAGCGGATTATGGTCAGGGGTCCTCCCGGGACTGGGCTGCCAAAGGGGTCCGGCTGGCTGGAGTGGAAGCCATTGTGGCGGAAGGTTTTGAGCGAATCCATCGAACCAATCTGGTGGGGATGGGAGTGCTGCCCCTTGAATTCAAGGCCGGTACCACCCGGAAAACCCTTGGGCTCGATGGCACTGAAACCTATGATGTAGTGGGTGAACGGACTCCGGGAGCAACCCTGGCGCTGCTGATTCACCGCAGGAACGGTGAAACGCTTGAAGTTCCGGTAACCTGTCGTCTGGATACCGCTGAAGAAGTATCCGTATACGATGCGGGTGGTGTTCTGCAGCGCTTTGCCAGGGACTTCCTTGAATCTGAAGCGGCTGCCTGATGCCCCTCATGTTGGCCCTTTATGGGAAGGGCCAACCATTCACTCTTATTACAGAAGGAGCTGTTGAATATGGCTCATCCTCCACAGATAAAAATCCCCGCCACCTATATGCGGGGCGGAACCAGCAAAGGCGTTTTTTTCAATCTCACGGACCTTCCTGAAGCGGCCCAGGTGCCGGGGGAAGCCCGTGATGCGTTATTGCTCAGAGTAATAGGCAGCCCCGACCCCTATGGTAAACAGATCGATGGCATGGGGGGCGCCACTTCCAGCACCAGCAAAACCGTGATCCTCTCAAAAAGTGCTCAGCCGGATCATGATGTGGACTATCTGTTTGGACAGGTTTCCATTGATAAACCCTTTGTGGACTGGAGTGGCAACTGCGGAAACCTGACAGCGGCCGTTGGTGCTTTCGCCATTCGAAGCGGCCTGGTTGAAGCAGGGCGGATCCCGGATAATGGTATCGCTACAGTCCGGATCTGGCAGGCCAATATCCAGAAAACCATTATTGCCAATGTGCCAATAACGGGCGGTGCGGTACAGGAAACCGGTGACTTTGTACTGGATGGGGTCACTTTTCCCGCCGCCGAGGTTCAGGTTGAATTTCTGGATCCTGCGGACGGTGAAGGATCACTGTTTCCCACCGGTCACCTTGTGGATGACCTTGAAGTCCCCGGCATGGGGAATGGCAAGGCGACTATAAAGGCGACCATGATCAATGCCGGTATTCCCACCATTTTTGTCAATGCCGAAGACATTGGGTACCAGGGAACAGAGCTTCAGGAAGCGATCAATGGAGATAACAAGGCCCTGGCGCTATTTGAGAGCATCCGGGCCCATGGGGCTCTGCGAATGGGATTGATCCGTCGTATTGAAGACGCTGCTACCCGACAGCACACGCCTAAAGTCGCTTTTGTTGCTGAACCCAAAAGCTATCGTTCTTCCAGTGGTAAAGAAGTCTCTGAAGAGGATATCGACCTGCTGGTCAGAGCGCTCTCCATGGGTAAACTTCACCATGCCATGATGGGAACCGCTGCAGTAGCCATTGGTACGGCGGCGGCAATACCGGGAACCCTGGTTAACCAGGCAGCCGGTGGCGGTGAACGCAATTCAGTCCGTTTTGGCCACCCTTCGGGTACCTTGAAAGTTGGGGCAGAAGCTGTGCTCAATGATGGGCAATGGTCTGTTACCAAAGCGATCATGAGCCGCAGTGCCCGGGTGCTGATGGAAGGGCAGGTCTTTATTCCTGCTCTGACAAAACTCTAACGTTTCTTTTCATGGGGCGGCGGCGTTAGCCCCCGTCCGCTGGCCTCTGTTGTTGCTTCAGCCCCTGCTGATGCTTCAATGTTTCCTGAATAACAGGGGCGGTTCTGACAATCTGTGAATGGCTGGCATAGAGTCCGTTCAGGTTGTCTTCGGTGACAGCCATCCATTTCACATCCGCGGCATCGTCCCCTGCCTGGAGGTTGATTTGACCGGCCACATCCGGCGTTAGGTGCACAGCCCAGGACTCGGTTTCCATCCAGGCGTTATCGGTATTTCTGGGGTCATTAACCACGCCTTTAAAGGTGTTTGCGGCCTTCTGGAAGCATTCAAACTGTTTCAGTTCCTGCATTTTGTTTTCGATGGCAGTTTTGCTGAGATCTTTTCTTCCGGAACCGCCTCCCGTCGCCAGCGCCTCCTCTGCCAGCTCCTTAAGAGCGACATTGAGTATGTCTTTCTCTCCTTCCACCATGCCTCCAGGCAGTGCCCACTGTTTATCTCTTTTTCGGAAGATCAGCAGGACTTCCACTTCCCCCTCGTCATTGGTCCGGGTGATGATGTTGTCGGCCGCATGGTTAGGTCCCCACAGGCCCAGCTCACCACGGCCTTCCACTCCCGTGGCTCCGGTAGGGTTGAGCGGCCGCATTTTATCGTCAAAGATAATGGTTCCCCCATGGCTGGAACGGGCATAGGTTTTATTCCAACCCTTGATGGAAGCAACATCTGAGGCATCGGCATAGCGGCCATCAACCCCCTTGCGGTCACTTTTTTTCTCATTATCGATAATTTTTTTTGATGTATAGTCCATTGGATGGTAAGTGCCGTCAGCAGTGATTGGCTGGCGGTTGTATGCCTGGGTCGGCTCAGAGGTAGGAACAGGCTCCTGACGGGTGGCTCCTTGATGACACCAGATAGCCATCTTTGCCTGATCAAGGGCCTTTGCAACATTCTGTTCCATTTCCTGCCGCTGGGGGGCGCTCATCACAATGTTGACGGTTTTTGCAGGCTGACTGGCCTCAGACAGTGTCAACAGTTGTGGCTTTTTTATAACCGGGGTGTTCATCAGGGCTTCAAGGTTGCCTTTCAGCTCCTTGTCAGCCCCTGTATTTCCCAACTGTTTTGTCATCGACCTTAGCGCATTGGTGGACAACATCAGAGCCTGGTCTTTGGACTGCCGGAATCCCGGAACTTTCAGTTGCGTGACGGTTTCCTGAAGACGCGCCATGACGTGTTTTTTCCCGGTGCTCCTGGTTTTTCCCCCTTTGGCATCCGGAACGGTTTTGGAAACCATTCGCTCCCGGAGGGATTTTCCGAAAGGTCGATTTTTCAAATTATCCAGTTGCCGTGCGGGTTGCTGAGCTCCTATCTCTCTGACGCCATCGGAACCACTGGCTACTTTCCCGGCGTCTGGCTGTGCCGTTGAGCTGCTGACGGGGCCGGGCTGTGATGAGGGTTGAATGGGTCCGCTCATGGTGACATTCCTTTTCATAAATCCTGGTAACAGCATCGTCCGGGATGGGCAAAAATTAACCTCCAGACTCATAAAAGTCAGAATCACAAGGGTGGAAATCACCGAGCCCATCACAACAATGCTTTATTTCAAGCGGCGCGCCAGCCGGGCCTGATCCATGATGCGGGTGGCAATTTCCTCAACGGAAAACTCCGTTGTATCGATAAAATCGATCCGCTCCTGCTGGTAGATCCGCTCCACTGACTGAACTTCATATTGACACTGCCTGATGGAAGAGTAGGGGCTGTTGGGGCGTCTCTCATTACGAATACCCGACAGCCGGGTCGGGTTGATGGTGAGTCCAAAAAGTCTCCCTTTGAAGGGCATCAGGGATTTTGGCAAGCGGATGCCCTGGTCAAAATCCTCTTCGGTCAGGGGGTAATTAGCGGCAAAGATACCGAATTGTAACCCGAGGTAAATGCAGGTGGGGGTTTTGCCAGAGCGGGACGCGCCCAGCAGAATGATATCCGCTTTTTCATAATGCCGGGTTCTCACCCCGTCATCATTATCCAGGGCAAACTGAACCGCCTCAATACGTCGGTGATAGGTGTCGCTGCTGGTGGTTGACCGCTTTTTGCCAATCCGGTAGAGGGGGTGCGAGCCCAGTTCTAATTCCAGTCCCGGCAGAAACGTGGCAAACAGGTCTATGATATAGCCACCGCTGGCGTGCATTAACTGGCTGATTTCTTCATTAAGTACTGTCATGAACAAAATGGGCTTGACCCCTTCCCGTTGCTCAGCCTCAGAAATTTGAGACAGGGCGGTTGCCGCTTTTTCCGGGGTGTCCACATAAGGGAGGGTATGATGCTGGAATTCAGGCCCGGAAAACTGTGCCAGAAGGCTCTGCCCAAAAGATTCGGCAGTAATGCCAGTGCCGTCGGAAATAAAAAAAACGGATCGTTGCACAAAATACTCCATCAAGATTCGTGGTTAACAACGCTGCCCATGGCGGCTCCCCACTTATACCTGTTCATAGTGGCATTGCGAAAGGTGTAAAAGGAATCCTGCCCGGTGCGCTTTGCACTGAAGTAATGTCAGTGTCAAAAAAGAACAAACAAACACTTCCATTTACAAACATTTTCAAACAAACTATACCGAACTTTGCTCAGGGTTAGAACAGTGGCAGGTGATTTCAGCCCTGTTTTCCTTGATCGGTTGTCCCAGGAGTCGGTTATTGGCCCCCCTGGGAACGGCGTCTGAAGACCCACGAAACCGTTGCAGAATAATTTTCCAGACTTTTGTGGCATTTTACCGATATCGGCAGGAGAGTGGTTTGAGCAATTCACCGAGCAACGGCCTTTACAGGGCTGTATTACCGGAGCTGGTCGTGGGTTTGAACACCCTGGGCAGTGGTGATGTTGACAGAGTGGGGGGGAAAAATGCCTCTCTGGGGGAGATGCTGAGCCATCTGGGTCAGGCGGGTGTCCAGGTACCCGGGGGGTTTGCTACCACAGCAGATGCTTATCGCGATTTCCTGGAACATTCAGGACTTTATGACCGGATTCATCAACTGCTGGATGAGCTGGATATTGATAATATCCAGCAGCTCACCCGGGCCGGTGCAAAAATCCGTCAGTGGATTATGGAAGAACCATTCCGCCCAGAACTTGAACAGGCCATTGTCGACAGTTACCAGGAACTCTGTGGAGGCCAGGGCGACCTTGCCGTGGCGGTTCGCTCCTCTGCTACTGCTGAAGACCTGCCTGACGCTTCATTTGCAGGCCAGCAGGAAACCTTTCTGAATATCCGCGGGGCGGAGAATGTGCTCAGGGCGGTGCGTGAAGTATTTGCCTCTCTCTTCAACGACCGGGCTATTTCTTACCGGGAGCACCAGGGCTTTGATCACCGGGATGTAGCGCTATCAGCGGGTATCCAGAGAATGGTAAGAAGTGAGACCGGGGCTTCAGGCGTGATGTTCACCCTGGATACCGAGTCCGGTTTTCGTGATGCGGTGTTTATCACTTCATCCTATGGACTGGGGGAGACTGTTGTTCAGGGGGCTGTAAACCCGGATGAGTTTTATGTCTATAAACCGGCGCTGAAGGAAAATCGTCCCGCGATATTGCGACGTAATATGGGCAGCAAAGCCATCAAGATGATTTACGGTGATGCTGGTGAGACCGGGCGTTCAGTGCAGACAGTGGATGTGGACCTGGATAACCGCCAGCAGTTTTCCATCAACGATGATGATGTTCTGGAGCTGGCCCGCCAGGCAATGGCCATCGAGACACACTACGGCTGTCCAATGGATATCGAGTGGGCCAAGGATGGGGATGACCAGCGGTTGTACGTGGTTCAGGCCAGACCGGAAACAGTGCAGAGTCGTAGCACGAGCCGGACCCTGGAACGTTACCGGTTATTGAAGCAGGGGAGTGTCCTGGCCGAAGGGCGCAGCATTGGCCAGCGCATTGGCCAGGGCAGCGTTTGCCTGGTCAGTGACCTGGAGGATATGGACCGGGTCCGGGAAGGGGATGTGCTGGTGACGGACATGACCGATCCGGACTGGGAGCCGGTGATGAAAAGGGCATCCGCTATCGTTACCAACCGTGGGGGGCGCACCTGCCATGCTGCTATCATTGCCCGGGAACTGGGTATTCCTGCGGTGGTCGGTTGTGGTGATGCTACCCGGGTCCTGAAAGACGGGCAGTCAGTGACCGTCTCCTGCGCAGAAGGGGACACGGGCTTTATCTATGAAGGTGAACTGCCCTTTGAGCACCAGAAGAAAGATCTGGACCAGATGCCAGACCTGCCTTTCAAAATCATGATGAACGTAGGCAACCCGGACCGGGCTTTCAGTTTCTCACGGCTGCCCAATGCCGGTGTGGGGCTTGCACGCCTTGAGTTCATCATCAATAAGATGATTGGTGTTCATCCCAAGGCGCTGCTGAATTACCAACGAGTGCCAGGGAATGTCAAAAGCCAGATTGACGAACGGATGGCTGGTTATCAGGACCCGGTTGAATTTTATGTGGAGAAACTGGTGGAAGGGGTGGCGACCATCGCCGCAGCCTTTGCCCCGGAAAAAGTCATCGTGCGACTCTCGGATTTCAAGTCCAATGAATACGCCAATCTGGTGGGGGGGAAAATGTTTGAGCCCCACGAGGAAAACCCCATGCTTGGGTTCCGTGGCGCCTCCCGTTATATCTCTGAAGATTTCCGGGATTGCTTCGAGCTGGAGTGCCGGGCCATGAAAAGGGTTCGGGAGGAACTAGGACTGACCAATGTTGAACTGATGGCGCCTTTTGTCCGCACTCCCGAGGAAGCCCGTCAGGTGGTGGACATTATGGCTGGCTTCGGTCTCCGCCGGGGTGAGCAGGGACTGCGGATCATCATGATGTGCGAGCTGCCCGCCAATGCGCTGCTGGCGGAAGAGTTCCTCCAGTATTTCGACGGCTTTTCCATCGGCTCCAATGATATGACCCAGCTGACCCTGGGACTGGACAGGGACTCTGGCCTGATCGCCCACCTGTTTGACGAACGTAACCCGGCCATCAAGCAGTTACTGTCCATGGCCATTCAGGCCTGCCGGGAGCAGGGCAAGTACATCGGCATCTGTGGCCAGGGCCCCAGTGATCACCCTGACCTGGCTCGCTGGTTGATGGAGGAGGGGATTGAGACGGTATCCCTGAACCCAGACTCGGTGCTGGAAACCTGGCTCTATCTTGCGGAGTGATTCATTAATCCCGGGAGCCTTTTAAAGAAAAGCCACAAAGGTCACAAAGAAACAGGGTCAAACCTCTGTGCTCTTTGTGGACTTTATGGTTATATCATTGATTCAGAATTGCTGTGGAAGAAGAATAATGTCATTTACCACCCCTGATCTCTGTGATGACTTTCCTGAACACATCCAGGTGGCTGAGCCAGGCTTCAGAAACTACGGCGGCCGCTCTCTCTTTTATGGAAAGATCGTCACCATCAAGTGCTTTGAAGACAACTCCATGGTCCGGGAACAGGTGGCCCAGGACGGCCACGGCAAAGTTCTGGTGGTGGATGGCGGTGGTTCCATGCGGCGTGCCTTGCTGGGGGATATGCTGGCGGAAAAAGCAGTCAGCAATGGCTGGCAGGGGATTGTTGTCTATGGGTGCATCCGGGATGTGGATGTTATCGCCCAGCTGGATATTGGCGTTCAGGCCCTGAACACCCACCCCATGAAAACCGATAAAAAAGGCCAGGGAGAGACCGGGCTGCCTCTTCGCTTTCACGGAGTGGATTTTATTCCAGGGCATTATCTATACGGGGACAACAATGGATTGCTGGTTTCTGGCTCATCGTTGATTTAGGGCGATTGGTTGAGTTTGCCGATCAGCAAAGAAGAGGGCTTCTGTGGTTATCACAAGAGAACGTCTTCGGTATTTGAACCTGGCAGAAAACGCTGGCTTTCAGACTATCAAAAACTATTCTTGAAAGGATTCTCTCAACACCATACTCTTAACCGTTAAACGAGCAGGTTGATAGCAAGGAGACCGCATATGCCCCACCAATCATTTCCGGCTCCTCAACTGATCGGCCAATATCGCCGGTTTGGTGAGTTAGGCCCAGCATACAAAATTGTCGCTCCTCTTCGTCCGGTTGACGGGGATGACTGGTTAGTACTGATTCAGGTACCTGAGTCAGGTGAAGAAACTGAATACAGGTATTCAAATATCAAAAATGATCCGGTAGCCCACTGATGTACGCTATTGCCTTTGATCTTGTCGTTGCTGAAACCGAAAAACATCACCCTAAAGGGGTACCGCAGGCTTATATTGAGATAGGTTCTACGTTGTCCCGTCTTGGCTTCAACCGGGTACAAGGAAGCCTTTATATGACCGAAGACGAAAATATGGCCAATCTATTTCGCGCCATTACTGCTTTAATGGTTTCCTGCCTCTGTAAGGGATATTAGGGCTTTCAGGGTTGAGCAGTGGTCAGACTTCACAGAAATGGTCAAGGAAGACTGAGAATAGATTGGCGGTGGGTGCCTGGATTAATACTTCAGAAACCCACTGATTGATACTTTGTCTAGCCCTGCAGCTCAGAGGGGGTTCACATCTTGTCCGGATTGAATTTCTTAGACTGGTTTACCCAGCGTTACACAGATTTTTACTCATCACATAATTTAAATGATTTTCATCATTGAGAGTGAAATATGTATTGCCAATGTTTTTAAATTCATGGTGCTGATAGGGAAGGTGCGATTAAGTCCCTAGCCATGAGATAATACTCCCATCGCTTCCAGCTTGAGTTTCTGTCCATGAGCCAGCTTAGTTTCGCAGACAGTGAGTTTGTCCATAAACGCAGAACCACCCGCAAAGAGCGCTTTCTGGCAAAAATG
>NZ_JBLYZI010000061.1:0-34023 GCF_057680865.1 Endozoicomonas sp. Z74 | reverse complement strand
CCAATTGTAGATCTGCTGTACGCTGATACCGAGCTGTTCAGCAACAGCAGAAGCTTTGTGGTCTGGTAAGCCTGCCAGACGAACAGCTTCTTTTCGGAACTCTTCGGTATAAGCAGGGTTTCTATATTGGCTCATGATACACCTCCCAGTTAGACTGTAATCTAACTTAGCGGGGTGTCCACAATTCGTGGGTAACTCCTGTATCAAACGCCACAGGCCGAGGACACAGGGTTCCGATGGCAGGCTTGGTAACGATTTCGTAGAGATAAAAACAATAACGCCTGAAAAAAAACAAGAAAAAGTATCAGTAAAGCGAAAGGGTAACTTTAACAAACTACTCGTGGTCAAGATTTCTGAAAAATTTGAATTTGAGGCCCGTATGCTGGATCGGAAGAAAATGAGCAAAGGCAGTGGTAAAATAGCAACTGTTTCTTGGTCATCGCTCAAGAAAACGGGATGTTAGAGGGCGTCCTCCTCACAAAAAACCTGCCTACAGGCTGATACAACGGATGACGTCTACCCGGTCATATTCTTTGGCTCTCACCCCTACCCAGAGTGCAGACGAATGAAACAGAGGCGTTGCGTTCATCATTCGATTGGGTTCCCACGCAGAGCATGGGAACCAGGGAGATTATATAAAACATTTCTGATTACTTGATGGTTTCCAACACCACAAAAGCCACAGCATATTCCTGCTCATCAGAAATACTGAGGTGAAGGCTGGCGATCTCTTTCTGGTGTTGCAACTCAGCCGCATAACCATACAAAGTCAGGAACGGGGCACCGGAGTCGGTGTTGGCCACTTCAATGTGTTTGAACGACACTTTACCAATACCCGTTCCAAGTGCCTTGGCAAGCGCCTCCTTGGCGGCAAAGCGCTTTGCCAGGAAGGCCGCCTGGGCCGGATGGGAGCGCCACTGGCTGAACTCGGCATCGGTCAGAATCCGCTTTGCAAAGGACTCACCCAACCGCTTGAGTGACTGCTGAATCCGGTCAATCCGGACAATATCCGTACCGATACCAACAATCATACCCATCCCATCAACAAAGCCCGATTAAAATGCATTCCGGGAAGCCTGGAGCATCAGGGCTTTCATCTCCCTGACCGCGGCTTTCAACCCGGTAAACACCGCCCTGGAAATAATGGAGTGCCCGATATTCAACTCCTGAATACCGGCAATCATGGCCACCGGCTCAACATTCTGATAATTCAGGCCATGACCGGCATTCACCACCAGTCCATGTTCCCGGGCAACGGTCACCGCCCGGCGGAGCCTTACCAGTTCTTTATCCATTTCAGCGCCTGTCTCCGCCTCGGCATAAGCCCCGGTATGCAACTCAATGACCGGTGCGCCAGCCCTGGCCGCTGCCTCAATCTGATCCAGGTCCGGATCAATAAAGAGAGACACTTCGCTATTATGGGCTGCCAGCCGTGAGCAGGCACTGGCCACAGCGTCAAACTGGCCAGCCACATCCAGACCACCCTCAGTGGTCACTTCCTGGCGTTTTTCCGGAACCAGGCAGACATGCTGCGGGCAAATCTCTTTGGCAATCCCAAGCATCTCTTCAGTAATGGCCATTTCAAGATTCATCCGGGTCTGAAGGACCTCACGGATCAGACGAACATCCCGGTCAAGAATATGACGACGGTCTTCCCTCAGGTGCAGGGTGATGCCATCAGCGCCTGCCTCTTCAGCCTCAATCGCCGCCTGAACCGGGTCCGGATACTGAATACCCCGGGCCTGCCTCAGTGTGGCCACATGATCAATGTTCACGCCCAACAAAATACGCTGATGTGGAATCATGTTACTTCCTTTCAATCCTTCTTTTGACGGCTTCTATTGATCAGCATCAATCAGCAGCTCGACACTCAGGAAACCGATACACGGGTATCTGACTTTTGAAACAACAGACGGCTCTGCAAGGGCTTCAGACCAATCAATGGCTCAAGCGCCTGACGGGTAAACCGTTTGAAGCTGGAAAAATAATGGGGCTGGTTAAAGTCCCTTCTGGACAGGGCAAGCAGCACTTCAGCCCGGTAACAATAGCTCCGTTCACGGGACGCTACAGGGCCTGTTACCGGTAACAATCCCTGCTCCGGCAAAAAACGATAGGTGACGCCTTCTCTCAGGGGATTCCCCTCTAGAGCGTCCCAGGCAAGGGAGGGCTCGTAACCGGAGAGTGACAGAAGGTCCAGTTCAAAGGACCTTAACACCGGCTCAACCGCTTCACCCCGGGCCAGCCTGGCAACGGTTTCCTGATAAAGTGAGGTAACACCTTCCAGAGGCTGGCCGGAAATCATGGCTCTCATCAGCAACTCATTCACATAAAAGCCGCAGTAAAGCCGCTTGCCGGTCAAAAAGACAGAACTGCCACCGGGCTCAATATCCACCAGCGTTTTCAACTCACTGCGGCCTTTCCAGCGGACCAGCAGTGGATTAAAGGGTTGCAGCAGCACCGATGGTTTTGATCGAGCCTGGCGGACGCCCCGTACCACCATGGATACACGACCATGCTCTTCAACCAGGCAGTCCGCAATCACCGAGCGCTCTTTATAGGGTCGACGGTGAAGCAGCCAGGCCCGGTGAAACTCACTGGCTATGGTCATACCCCAGGCTTTTGAGGGCCCGCTCATCGTCGGACCAGCCCGCCTTCACCTTGACCCACAGGTTGAGCATCACTTTTGAATCGAACAGTTGCTCCATATCCTTCCGGGCATCCTGACCAATCCTCTTGAGACGGGCTCCCCGATCACCGATGACAATGGCTTTCTGAGTGTCTCTCTCTACCAGAATCAGGGCACTGATGGTCAGCAGGGGCCCTTTTGGCCGCATTTCCTGTTTGAACTCTTCAATTTCAACCGTGATCTCATAAGGCAGCTCATCGCCCAACTGGCGCATGACTTTTTCCCGGACCAGCTCCGCTGCCAGGAATCTTGAGCTGCGATCTGTCAACTGATCTTCCGGAAAATGATGCATGCTCATGGGCATCAGTTCCGTAATCATGGCTTCCAGCTCATCCAGGTTATGGCCGTGCTGGGCGGAGATAGGGATGATCGCCCTGAAGTCCATCTTACCGGCCAGGGTTTCCAGATGAGGCATCAGCTGAGCCTTTTCCCGTACCCGATCCACCTTGTTGACCGCAAGAATCACCGGGCAGCGGGCACCACGAACCTTCTCCAGCACCATCTGGTCTTCTTCCGTCCAGGCCAACCGGTCCACCACGAACACAATCGCATCAATCCCAGCCAGGGCACTGCTGGCGGCCTTGTTCATATAGCGGTTAATGGCCTTTTTCTGGGATTTGTGCATACCAGGGGTATCCACATAGACCGTCTGAACGCCTTCTTCGGTTTTAATACCCAGCACCTGGTGGCGGGTCGTCTGGGGTCTCCGGGAGGTAATCGACAACTTCTGCCCCAACACATGATTGAGCAGGGTTGACTTGCCAACATTTGGGCGACCGACAATCGCCACATAGCCACATCGGGTATTATCCAGCATCAGAGCCTCTTCTTCAGAAGCCCCCTGAATTGCCTGTACTTCAGAGGTCATTTACAAATTCCACACCCAGCTGTTTCAACGCATTCCTGGCGGCCTGCTGCTCTGCTCCCCGCCGACTTGACCCTTCACCACTGGACGGTTCATCCAGGCAGTCCAGGGCGCAGATAACGGTAAACACCTGGTCATGGGCCTCACCACTGATATCGGTTACCTGATATTTTGGCAGCGACTTCTGCCGGGCCTGGAGGTATTCCTGCAGCCGTGTTTTCGGGTCCTTGTTTTGCTGATCCGTCGTGGAAAGATTATCAAGGCGGGTATTAAACCAGCTACGGATCCGTTGATGGCAAACCGACATCCCGGCGTCCAGATAGATGGCGCCAATAATGGCTTCTACCGCATCGGCCAGAATCGATTCACGACGGTAACCGCCACTTTTCAGCTCTCCGGAGCCCAGGCGGAGAAACTCACCCAGCTCAAACTCGCGACCCAGCTCCGCCAGAGTGACACCGCGAACCATACGGGCTCGAAGACGGCTCAACTGCCCTTCCCGGGCCTGAGGAAATCGCTCATACAGGGCTTCGGCAATCACAAAATTAACAATCGAGTCACCCAGAAACTCCAGCCGCTCGTTGTTTCGACTGCCACAACTACGATGGGTCAGGGCCAGTTCCAGACGGCCCCGATCCGAAAATTCATAGCCCAGCTTGCGTTCCAGCCGGGCAAGGTCAACGGTTTTCACTGAGATTCAGCTTTCCAGTAATGGTTAAATGTTAATACAAGATCAATATTGTAGAGGTAGTTAATCCGGCGCTCATAATCGATATCCACACGCACCTGGCCATTCTCGCGAGTGAGCTTTACCTCATTACGATCCAACTTGACCAGATTGGTCTGAAGCCCCTTGTCAATCCAGCTTCTCACCTGAGTGACAGAGGCGGTGCTCACCCCTGGTCGTTCAGACAGTGAGGAGACCACTTTTCCCACCGCAAGGTCATCCATATACAGCGGCCCTACCTTCAAGGCCAGGGACAAGAACAAGCCTCCAATAAACAGGGCTACCAGCCACCCAAGAGCCGTTGCTCCCTTTTGTTGGTGTTTCATTCCATTCATTGCACTCTCCTCCTGAGAACGGTGTTACTTGATCACACCATTATTTTTGAAACTGGGAAGGCTTGTCCAGCTTGGCCAGTGCATCCAGATATAAACGGCCTTACCGACAATATTCTGCTCGGGAACATAGCCCCAGTAACGACTGTCATTACTGCGATCGCGGTTATCCCCCATCACAAAATACATGCCCTCGGGTACGGTCCACACCCCTTCAGCCCTGGGATCATTGCTGGTCAGCTCTTTTCGAACCTGGTATTGCTTTCCTTCAGCACTTTCCCGGTAAAGCCGATAGACAGAGCGTTCATCGCTGAGCTGGGCCACAAATTCCTCCGGCACCGGCTCACCATTCACCGTCAGCCGCTTACCAGAATATCGAACCACATCTCCGGGCAACCCAATGACCCGCTTGATAAAATTGATGCTTTCCTTACCAGGCTGTTTGAACACCATGACATCCCCCCGCTTGGGGTCTCCCACAGACAACACTTTGGTTCCGACCACTGGCAGGCGCAAACCGTAGTCATACTTATTCACCAGAATAAAATCCCCTACCGCCAGGGTTGGGATCATGGAACCCGATGGAATCTGGAAGGGTTCAAACAGGAACGACCTCAGCACCAGCACCAGCAGCAACACCGGAAAAATGGACTTTGCGGTTTCAACAACCGCCGGTTCCTGAGGGATCTCTTCCACTGACGGCACACCGCTGTTACCCCCCCCACCATTGAGCTGGGCTAAGGCAGCACGCCGCTTTGGAAGCAGTACGAACCGATCAAACAACGCAATGATACCCGTAACAAAGACCGACAGTACCAACAGCAGGGGAAAATTAATATCCATGGTTGTTTTTCTCTGAGCCTCTTCAACCTTAATTGTCTATATAAGCCTGCGAAATGGCAGCGCCAGACCGGATCATTCCAACAATCATCAATTAGATATAATCAAAGGTAACTTACTTGTCGACCTTTAAAACTGCCAGGAAGGCTTCCTGGGGGATCTCAACCCGACCCACCTGTTTCATACGCTTCTTGCCCGCCTTCTGTTTTTCCAGCAGTTTGCGCTTACGGCTGACATCCCCGCCGTAGCACTTGGCTGTCACATTTTTGCGCAGTGCCTTGACCGTAGTCCTGGCAATAATCTGACCACCAATGGCCGCCTGGATGGCAACATCAAACATCTGCCGGGGAATGATCTCTTTCATCTTCTCGGTGAGCAGACGACCACGGGAAATCGAGTGATCCTTATGGACGATTACCGCCAGGGCATCCACTTTTTCACCGTTGATCAAAATATCCACCCGGACCATTTTTGCGGCTTCAAAACGGTCAAAAGCATAGTCCAGAGAGGCAAAGCCGCGACTCACTGACTTGAGTCGGTCAAAGAAATCCAGGACCACTTCATTCATCGGCATATCGTACGTCAGGGCGACCTGGCCACCGGTGAACTGCATGTCCTTCTGAATCCCACGCTTTTCAACACAGAGGGAAATCACATTACCCAGATAATCCTGGGGTACAAGGATATTGGCCTGGACAATCGGCTCCCTGATTTCATCAATGCCAGCCGGGTCCGGCAACCGGGAAGGGTTATCCACTTCCACCGTTTCCCCGCTTTTCATCTGGCATTGATAAATAACCGTGGGGGCGGTGGTGATCAGGTCAAGATCATATTCCCGCTCAAGTCGCTCCTGAATGATCTCCATGTGCAACATCCCAAGGAAGCCGCAGCGGAAACCAAATCCGAGAGCATCACTGCTTTCCGGTTCGTAGAACAGGGATGCGTCGTTGAGACTGAGCTTTTCAAGGGCTTCCCGGAAGTTTTCGAAATCATCAGAGCTGACGGGGAACAGACCGGCATACACCTGTGGCTTAACGGTCATAAAGCCCGGGAGCGCCTCAACTTCCTGGGTTTTGACATGGGTCAGGGTATCACCCACCGGGGCACCATGAATATCCTTGATACCCGCAACTACATAACCCACTTCCCCCGCTTTCAAGACTCCGGTGGGGTTACGCTTGGGCGTGAAAATACCAATATTGTCCACCACATGGGCCTGACCGGTGGACTTGACAATGACTTTCTCACCCTTTCGCAGGGTGCCGTTTTTAACCCGTACGAGAGAGACAACGCCCAGATAATTATCAAACCATGAATCAATAATCAGTGCCTGAAGCGGACCATCAACACTCCCCTCAGGAGCCGGAATGGTTTGCACCAGACGCTCCAGAACATCATCAATCCCCAGCCCACTTTTGGCAGAGCAGCGCACTGCATCCGTGGCATCAATCCCAATGATTTCCTCAATTTCCTGGGCCACCCGATCCGGCTCCGCCTGGGGCAGATCCATTTTATTGAGGACCGGCATCACTTCCAGCCCCTGCTCAATGGCGGTGTAGCAATTAGCCACTGACTGGGCTTCCACCCCCTGGGCCGCATCCACTACCAGCAACGCCCCTTCACAGGCCGCCAGGGAGCGGGAAACCTCATAGGAAAAATCCACATGTCCCGGAGTATCGATGAAGTTCAACTGATAGGTCTGACCATCCTGGGCATGGTAATCAAGGGTCACACTCTGTGCCTTGATGGTAATGCCCCGTTCACGCTCCAGTTCCATGGAGTCAAGTACCTGAGCCTGCATTTCACGGTCACTCAAACCACCACAGGTCTGGATAAACCGGTCAGCCAGGGTCGACTTACCATGGTCAATATGGGCAATGATTGAAAAATTCCTGATTAAGCTTAGGTCGCTCACAATAGCATCACTACAAAAAATTTGTCCCTGCAGAGGCAGGGACTGAATTTGGCCTGACCAGACCGGCGGTTACACCGTACACGAAAAACCACAACACTGGGGTTATTCAGAGTCATCGGCTGAAAGTCCGGTCTTCTATATAAAAAGAGTTCCAGACAATTCTATCGCATGTCAGCCCGCTACTCCATGACCGGAATAAGCGGGCTGATTTCTTCTGAAAGACGGCGGGCTTGGGTAGCGCCTCCTGGCCAATCAATCCATCAGTCTGAAGGTGATATAACCGGGGTTGCCACCGCGTATCACTCGCATTGAAATGGAGCGGTCTTTAGGCAGCTTGGCAACCACCTTATTAAACTCAGACAGGCTGGAGACTGTGCGATTGTTCAAGTCAGTAATCACATCTCCCTGGCGCAGACCAATGGATCGCCCTGCTCCCCGGGTAACTCCAGTGACCACAAGACCTTTTACATCCTCATCCAGGCGGAGCTTGCTGCGATAGTTGTCATCCAGTTCTGCCACCTGAACCCCCAGGGGGTTTTTATCTGGCGCGGGTTTGGTGCTCCGCTCAGGCCCAACATTTTCATCCGGAAGCTGACCAACCTCCACTTCAACGGTTTTGCGCTTGCCACTGCGGATGTACTCAAGGGTGGCTTTCTCACCGGGCTTGACGACCCCCACTGACATGGGCAGAACCCCCGAACTGCTGATTTCCCGCTTATTAAACCGGATGATCACGTCGCCCGGGTGAAGCCTGGCTTTATCCGCAGGCCCGCCCGGAACCACCTGACTGACCAGGGCTCCCATGGGGCGCTCCAGACTGAAAGATTCCGCCAGATCCCGGTCTACATCCTGAATAGCCACGCCCAGCCAGCCGCGAGTCACATACCCCTTCTCTTTTAGCTGATCCACAGCCCACATCACGTGATCGACTGGAATGGCAAAGGAGAGCCCCATGAATCCACCGGAGCGGGTGAAAATCTGGGAATTGATCCCCACCACTTCACCTTTCATATTGAACAATGGCCCACCGGAATTACCGGGGTTGATAGGCACATCGGTTTGGATAAAGGGCACATAGGAATCACTGGGCAGACTTCTGTTCAGGGCACTGACAATGCCTTTTGTAATGGAATACTCAAAATTAAAAGGAGACCCAATAGCAGCCACCCACTGACCGGGCTTGATCTCATCAGAATCCCCCAACTTAACCACTGGCAGACTCCGGTCACTCTTGATCTTCAACAGCGCAAGATCTGAGCGCTTGTCCGATCCCACCAGCTCTGCTGAACGCTCACTGCGATCACTGAGTTTAACGATTATCTGATCCGCGCCGTCAACAACATGGTTATTGGTCAGGATATAACCATCGGCAGAGATGATAAAACCAGACCCAAGAGACATGGGCATGGACTTCCCTGAAGGGGGCTCATCGGGAAACGGAATACCGAAATAACGGCGGAAAATTTCTGGAATATCCTCTCCACCCGGCCCATAAAACTGCTGACGCCCTTTGGGCTTGGCAAGGGTACTGATATTCACTACAGCAGGTGATGCCTCTTCAAACAGCCGGGTAAAATCCGGCAGGGTATTGGCGCTGGCAACGGATGCCTGCAGCAGAATCAGGCACATCCCCCAACTAAAAAGAATTTTTCTTAAGAGAAGATTAACTCTGCTCATAGACCTTGCTTCTCCAACCTCGAAATAGTGGTTTTAACACACCCTTCGCCTTGGGCATGCAACTAAACATTTTGAGTGGCGTTTTTTACAGGGATCGTCTTTCAAAAAAGGCGTCTTTCAAAACATCCACAATTTTTACAACAGGCTCCGTGAGTCATCTGAAAAAAACACCGTCACTGACTTCAGCCCCTGTTACAGAGAACCCACTGTGATCAAACCAGCGACTGCCTGCCGACGATCAGAGCCCCTTCTGGCTGAACAACCCTGATAACATCCACCCGGCACATATCACCCGCCCTTTGACCAAACCATTTTACGGGCAGAAACCCCAGACCAAGCCCAATGACAGCAAACATCATTGTGGCGGCATCACTGAAACCTGCCAGTCCTGACAACCATAGCGACACCATCATCAAAAGCAGTGGGATAAGGTACACCAGCATGGAGGCTTTCATAAGGGCTCCTTCTGGAATACCCACGATGACCTGATCGCCTTCCTGAAGGGTAAACTGACTGAAGGCCCTGATGTACGAAAAAGAAGCGTTGGATTGGTATTTACTGGAAAGGTGTTGACCGCAACCATGACGCGCACTGCAACTTGAACAGGTGGATTTTCTGACTGTTTCAACCCAGACAGAGTCCCCCTTGACAGCAACCACTTGGCCTTGCTCTTCAATCATTTTCCTGAAAACCCGAAATACAACGGTAAGAGCATAATAAAAGAAAACCGCCCAGGGAAGTCCAGTAATCTTACCTGATCATTACACCATCAGCGGATCAACGACGTTCCTTTACGGGTCGAACAGATACAGCCACCCGTTCAGCGGTACTGAGAGGGACTTCACCTATAACGGTGACGTGATAATAATCCTCACCATCGCGATAGATCTTGGAGACAGCCGCCAGCGCTCCAATATTTTCCGACGCCTGACTCAATACACGGGTCTCATCCTGCTCCACAAAAACAGAAAAGCTGGCAATACCATCGGAGAAAATCAGGGCATCCACATTATGCTGGCTGACGGGCGAAGGGCGAAGACTTCTGTTCTTCATGGTAAAGCCGTCCGGTATCCACCCGGTTTCCCAGGCCAGCGGCTTTGGTTTAAGAGCCTCGGACGATTGCACTGGAACCACCTTCTGGGTAGAAGCTGGCTTTTTTTCAATAGCGGAAACGATTGCAGCAGGAAGAGAAGAAGGCACTTCAAGGCGGGTAAACTGCATCCTTTCCATAACCCTGCCATTATCATCAATCATGATGGTTTTGAGCAGAAGAGAGGTTTTCCGGTCAAGCCACAATTGATAGCCATAACGGAAACGGTCTTTGGGAATCATCATAAGCAGCACAGCTTCCCGACCCGCCACACGGTCAAGCCCGGCAATTTTCAAATCATAATGCTGATCCGAAATCGAACCCGAAAATTTGCCCATCATTGGCATCAGAGAGCCATGCTCAAACCGAACCCCTTCCTGCTTGTCATTGGAAAAGGTCAGATTATTTCCGGCACGAACAATCTCTCTCGGAGCACCATCCAGGTAAACGATGCGCTCTTTTTCAACTCCGGCACCGTCCACAAAGTGAGCTACGCTGAGGGTTTCCAGGCGCCCTCCCTGCTGATAGACAAAGTCTCCATGAAAGGTCATTTTCCGTGACGATTCCACCATCTGGCCAAGCAATTTCTGTGGCTCTGGCATAACAGCCGCCTGCAACGAACCCGCCAAAACCAGCAGAGCGAACAACAGCCCCCTGCCCATCAGTCCTTTAACATTCATAGATTTATTGTGCGTCAAAACTGGTCAATCGTGCGAAAGACAGAATACCCTGCCCGTGGTTGATGGCAGATAACTCCGCATGTTGAAGGGCATAAGCGCGGAATCGCTCCTGAGTCGCCCTGTCTGCAATGCTCTGGGCATAAGCCAGCTGTTCAGGCGTTATGCTGTCATGCTGCCTGGAGTTATAACCCGCCCGGATACCAGACGCGCCCAGGTTGTTCTGCATCCCGGGATTCAATTGGATCGGCTGGCTGAGCGTGGCCGGTTCATTCATGGCAATAACCGGCTCATCCTGGGGGGCATTAACATTACGAAGACCAATAACCATGGCGAACGCAACGGACGCAGCCATGGCAACCCGCCCTAAAGAAGACCACCAGCGCTCCAGAGCACTGACAGAAACCACTTCTCCCGCTCCCTTTCCGGACCCGGAAGCCTCTTTCAAGGCCGAATCCACTTCTTCCTGCTCAATAGCAGCCATTACGCCTGCCGAGATATCAACACCGGCAAACCGATTGGTCTCCCCTCTCAGGGCATCACCCATCAATTGATAACGACCAGCAGTGTCACGGAGGTCTTCATCCTTGCCAATACCGTCAAGAACTCTCCTCAGCTCAAGCTCACTGGCCTGGCCGTCCAGAGATACCGACAGGGATTCCTTCAGTCGTTCTCCGGCATGATTGTGAGAGTTTTTTTCACTCATGGAGCCACCTCTGGCAGTCACGCTGGTTAAGGCCAGGGCCTTTATTCACCCAACGTGTATTAAACCTGATTTTCCCGCTCTTTACCCATTCTGTCCCAGCAGCGGTCTGATTTCACGATCAATGGCCTCACGGGCCCTGAAAATTCTTGATCGCACAGTCCCTACCGGGCAGTCCATAACATCCGCTATTTCTTCATAGCTGAGACCATCAAATTCACGAAGCATGACGGCCGTACGCAACTCATCTGGCAACCGCTGGATAGCATCATGTATCACCTGCTCAATTTCATCACAGTACAGGTTACGCTCAGGGGTATCAACCACGCGTAGCGTTGAAGCCGTTTCCAGAAAGTCCGCATCATGTACGTCAACATCCGACTCAGGAAGCCTCCGGCCTTTGGACACCAGATGGTTCTTTGCCGTATTGACCGCTATGCGGTAAAGCCATGTATAAAAAGAGCTGTCTCCCCGGAACTTGTCCAGCGCACGGTAGGCTTTAATAAACGCTTCCTGAGTGACGTCCTGGACTTCCTGAAAATCACTCAAATAGCCACCTACCAGCCCAAGAATACGGTGCTGATACTTGATAACCAGCAGGTCATAAGCCCGCTTGTCGCCTTTCTTTACACGCTCGACCAGCTGTTGATCGGCGTCCTGATCTTCTACCATTCAGGGTTCTCCCACCTGCAAAGGCAGGAAAGCCCGGAGCGACAAATGGCACTCTGGCACAAGACACTCAAAGGCTCGAAAAACACTTTCTGCGTATAAATAGACCATCAAAATGAAGAAAAGTTCCTGAGACTTTCAAATTTTTACTGTAAAAATTCTGTCAACGTACTTATTCAGCCATCAAAGCCTGATCCACCCACGTCGCCCGAACTACCATCCCGCGTTACTATCACAGCGTACTATAGTGCCGCTCTTAATTTCTATATACTACTGCCGCCGGGAGCTTCTTTTCCAGCAATCCGCCTATTACCAGACAGGAAACCTTGATATTTCTCTGCTGTCATCATCCCTCGAGGTCTCATGATGCCTGGTAAAGAAATAGGAAATACAGGGTCAGCAGTGTCTCAATCGGCCTGTAAAAAATGAGCTTTAGCCTGGCAGCCATAAAACGAAACAAATACTCTGCCTCCGGTCAATGAGAATAGATGACTTTAGTGGCAGTATAGGGCTGAGTATTTTTGCCTTGAAAAACAGTTTGCCCCTACTGCTCATGAGTGGCAGTGGCGCAGAATGCTTTTCTTTTGCTTCGGGCATTTGAACCATCACACTCTCTGCACGTACATGACACCCCACCTTTTTTCACCAGGTTGTGCAGACATAGGGAAGTGTGATAATCAGAACAGGGCCTCTTCCCAGGGGATTTTTATGCAAACACCTTTTGACTACGACGTAATCATTATTGGCTCAGGAGCTGCGGGTCTGACCAGCGCACTGTTGATGCCCGACCACTTCCGGATCGCCGTATTCAGCAAACACCGCCTCACAGCAGGCTCCACCTATGGAGCTCAGGGGGGAGTGGCTGCGGTTCTTGATCAGGCTGGGGACAGTATCGAACAACACATCAGGGATACTTTGATTGCCGGAGCTGGCCTTTGCCATGAACCCGCCGTTCGTCATATCGTCGAAAACGGCCGCGCCAGCATTGAATGGCTGATTGATCAGGGGGTTCCTTTTACTGAGGATAATGACCAGCAGCGCCCCTACGAATTTCACCTGACCCGGGAAGGTGGGCACAGCTCCAGAAGAATTATTCATGCGGCGGATGCCACAGGCCAGGCCATATCCAACACCCTGCTGGAACAGGCTGAAAACAAAGCCAATATTGACCTGTATGAGAACCACCTTGCCATTGACCTTATTACCACCGGCAAACTGGGAATGAATGACAACCGTTGTGTGGGTGCCTATTTTCTGAACCTGGACACCGACCACACCCGGGTTTTCCGGAGCCGGTGCACCATTCTTGCCTCTGGAGGGGCCAGCAAGGCCTATCTGTACACAAGCAACACCGACGGAGCCTCCGGTGACGGGATTGCCATGGCCTGGCGGGCGGGCTGCCAGGTTGCCAACATGGAGTTCAACCAGTTCCACCCCACCTGTCTTTACCACCCCAAAGCAAAGTCCTTCCTGATTTCCGAGGCAGTCAGGGGTGAAGGTGGAAGACTCCTTCGTCCAGATGGAACCCGTTTCATGCCAGACTACGATGAGCGGGGTGAGCTGGCCCCCAGAGATATCGTCGCCCGGGCCATCGACCATGAAATGAAGCGCCTGGGCTCTGACTGCCTTTATCTGGACATCAGCCATAAACCGTCTGAGTTTATCCGCTCCCATTTCCCAACTATCTACGAACGATGCCTGACGTTCGATATTGACATCACCAGGGAACCCATCCCTATCGTTCCAGCAGCTCACTACACCTGCGGGGGTGTCATGGTGGACTTCAATGGTCAGACCGATATCAGCGGCCTGTTCGCCATTGGCGAGTGCGCATTTACCGGACTCCATGGAGCCAATCGCCTGGCCAGCAACTCGCTGCTTGAGTGCTTTGTCTCTGCCCAAAGCTGCTCAAGGTTGATTACAGAAACACTTCACCAGTACCCAGCTCCGCCATCACTGCCAGACTGGGATGAAAGCCAGGTAACGGACTCTGATGAAAATGTTGTCATTGCCCATAACTGGGACGAGCTACGCCGTTTTATGTGGGACTATGTGGGCATCGTCCGAACCACCAAGCGCCTGCAAAGGGCCATGAACCGAGTTGGGCTTCTGCAGTCGGAAATTCATGAATTTTACAGCAATTTCAAAATAAGCAACGACCTGATAGAGCTTCGCAATCTTGCCCAGGTTTCAGAGCTGATTATCCGGTCCGCAATGCAAAGGCAGGAATCCCGGGGACTGCACTTCACTCTGGATTTCCCGGAAACCGCCCCTGAAGCAAAAGATACTATTCTGACCCCGGACAATCATTCTTCCCTCCTGGAAATAAACGAGAGCTGTCCAGCATAAGTCGCAGCCGCAATCCATGGAGCTCTGACCCACTGTCCGGAAAAAGAATCAGACTCACCGGACGGTGGCTGCCTTCACACTTCATTTTCATGCAGATCAGAAATGATGTGACCACCACTTCCCCTACCGGCCAGGCACGGCGCCAACCACCGGCCAGCTGAACCCTCCAGTGATCCTGATACAGACGCACGGCAAGGACACTCAGCCCGTGTCTGAGCAGAATATACCGATGGAGAAAATAGAATAAATGAATCAGCAGAACCGTGGTCAAGAGGACTTTGCCCAGGACCAACAGAGAGGACAGCCACAGCGCTACGAGCGCAGCACCGTGACTTCCAGCCGCCAGCAAGAACAAGCAGCGGGAGGGGTGAATGTTGACTTCACATAGGATCGCCCTGGTATCGCCCACGCTCCAGCACCCTGTCCACCATCTCACTCAAGGCCCGGTCCTCCGGCCTCATATCACTCATAAACCAGCTGAACAGATCAGGATCTTCGCATTCCAGCAAACGAATATAGGTTTTCTGGTCTTTATCCTCCATCAATGGCAGCGCTTCCCGGGTAAACGGCTCAAGCAGCACATCCAGTTCAAGCATCCCTCTCCGGCTGCGCCACTGAAGGCACCGGATTTCATCTTCATCCAGCATAGTAAAAACAACTCCCACAAAAACTCAGCAGACTATAGTATACCCGCACACTGAATCCCACCCCTTCTGCCAGCAGGAATGGCAACATCACCCACAGGGGTATGGCAGAGGGCAATATTCCTCTATGATCACGAGATTCTGTCAACAGAACCTTACCAACGCCTGATACGAACACAAGGTCAACCGATGAAGATGGACTGGAAAGAATACCTGTCAACCCAGGGAGCCCGATTTGAAGGAGACAGGCTGATGGGCTTTCCCCAACAGCCCCGACAGCGCACTGAGGCCACAATATCGGTACTTTCTGAGCACAGTCTGATGACCATCAGCGGCCCGGACAGCCAGCGCTTCCTCCAGGGTCAGATTTCGACCCACATGAACCAGCTACTCCCTATGCAGCACTCAGGGGGGGTGGCCTGTACACCGAAAGGAAGAGTGTACTCAACCTTCCGAATCGCCAATGATGGATCGCAGTACTTTCTCTTCATGGGTTCCGATCTGATAGAGTCCACTCTGGAAATCCTGAAAAAATACTCGGTTTTCTTTAAGGCAACCCTGGAGAGTTCACAGAACACGGTCCTGCTGGGGCTTTCCGGAACCGATATTGACGCCCGGCTCATGGAGATTTTCTCCCTGGAGCAGCTTCCCAGAGACAATACCCTACAGGCCATTGAAGACGACTGTCTTTTAATGGACATTCCGGGCATTACACCAAGGTACCTGCTCTGGCTACCGGAACAAAAACTGTCTCAATGGTGGCCAGAACTGACCAGCCGCCTGACACCGGCCACGGAAGCCTTCTGGAAGCTATTGAATATTGAGTCGGTGACACCGGAGCTCAGCGCTTCTCTGACGGAAAAGTACATCCCCCAGCACCTGAACCAGCCTTCACTGGGCAATGTCAGCTTCAAAAAAGGTTGCTTCACCGGTCAGGAAATCATCACCCGCATGCAAAACCTCGGGCAACAGAAAAGTCGTTGCTATCACCTGACCCTGAAGGATGAGACAGTACCCGATATCAACCAGCGGATTTACGACCAGGACGGCAAGAACGCAGGAGAAGTGATCATGGCCACCAAAGGAGTTGAGGGCTCTCAAGTGGATATGCTGGCAGTAGTACACATTGATTCCGCAGAAGCCAACCAGCTCTACCTGGACCAGGATGGTAACCAGTCTCTGGAGGCTCACCCCATTCCATATCCTATTGATGAAAAGGCTGAGTTACAGCTCTAAACCAGGCCCTGGTGAAACTCAAGGCTCTGATGGAACCAGAGCCTTAAGGATGTATACATCCGGATATAAAAAGGCCGCTATACCACCTCACTGCGGATTTCGTCCAAAATCCCCCCGGCCTCTTCAAAATCATAACCAATAACCAGGGTTTTCAAGCGTTTCAGTTTACTGCTGTCCACTTGCCCCCTCAATCCAAGCAAGAGATCCGGAAGTTCTGAGACTACCTCAGCGTCACCTTCCTGAAGCCGGGTGCTGACCGCATCAATCAACACCTGCAGCCTGCCTACCTCAACTCTACCCTCTCCCACCGGCTCCAACTCTTCCTGATCCGGGCTGATAAGAGCCAATCCAGCCATCACCTCTCCAAAAGCATCCCGGAATTCTTTGAGGGTCTCGGGGTCCACCGGGTCAGGGTGGTTCTCAATTGCATTTTCCAGCCGGCCAGCCGCGACACTCAGTCTCTTCGCCCCCAGATTGCCCGCTGATCCTTTGAGGCTATGGGCCACCTGCCTGGCTTCCTGCCAGTCCTCCTGGTCCAGATACCTCAGGAGGTGTTCATCGTCCAGACTTTGTTCCCGGTAAAATCCGGCAAGCAACTTTTCATACAGAGGCCGGTTGCCCATCATTCGAGCCAGGCCTTCCTCAACATCAAAACCCGAAACCTGCAATTCCTGGCTTTTGGTGTTCTCCTGAGCCTCAAAGCTCTCTGCCGTAATGGCCACCGGCTTGACCAGATCACTTTCCCCGGCCTGGAGCCAGCGAACCACCATGGCTTTTAACACATCAGGGTCCAGGGGTTTGGCAATATGGTCATTCATACCCGCCTGCAGACATCGCTCTCGATCCCCCATCATGGCATGGGCAGTCATGGCAATAATCACCAGATCCTGCCTTCCCAGTTTTCGGCGAATGGTTCGGGTCGCCTGGTAACCATCCATCTCCGGCATCTGGATATCCATAAATACCAGATCAAAATGCTCCTGCTCAACCCGCTCAACCGCTTCTCTGCCATTGTTGACCAATGTCACGCTGACCCCCATGGACTCCAGCAATTCCCTGGCTACCTGACGGTTGATTTCATTGTCTTCTGCCACCAGCAACCTGCTGCCCGGAGCCAGCTCACTGAGGGTCTCACTCTCCCGGGATACGGCATGACGGGTACCGTCATGAAGGGTACGCAGCAGGGTTTCCAGAAGGGCGGATCGATTCACCGGCTTGATCAGGAAAGCGTCCACACTGCCTGAAGCCCTGGCCATCACCTCTTCACGCCCATAGGCGGAAATCATCACCAGAGCCGGCTGGAAAAGCAGGTCACTTCGTCGAATGCGCTCAGCAAGTTCGATGCCATCCAGATCCGGCATTCGCCAGTCAAGCAGTACAAGGCCAATGGCAGTGTCGTCCTCATTATTGTGCTGCTGTATTTTCATCAGCGCATCATCACCATGACTGGCTTCAAGTATCGTGCAGCCAAAGGAGCGAAGATGACTGACCAGAAGAGCTCTCGCGTCAGCATTATCATCCACAACAAGCACCTGGGTCCCTTTCAGGGCCTGGTCTGAAACCATGGGCTGCCGGGCTACTCCCAGCTCAATGGTGAATCGGAAGACACTGCCATGCCCCGGCTCGGATTCCACAGCAATATCTCCGTTCATCATTTGCACCAGACTTTTGCAGATCGCAAGCCCCAGCCCGGTTCCCCCAAATTTACGGGTGGTAGACCCATCCACCTGAGAGAAAGAGTGGAACAGCTTGGTCTGCTGCTGCTCACTGATGCCAATCCCTGTATCCGTCACCACAAACTCCAGCCGGGCAACATCCTGACGGAGTTTCAGCAGTTTCACGACAATGCTGACTTCTCCATTATGGGTAAACTTCAGGGCGTTGTGGGTCAGATTGAGGAGCACCTGCCCCAGCCTCAATGGGTCACCCTTCAAATGACGGGGCACATCAGGACTGATTTCATAGGTCAGGTTCAGGCCTTTTTCCTGGGCTTTGATACTGCTGAGGTTATAGAGGTTTTCAAACACGCCCCCCAGGTCAAACTCAATGGTTTCCATATTGAGTTTGCCCGCCTCAATCCGGGAGAAATCCAGAATATCATTGATAATGCCCAGCAAATCATGGGCAGAGTTCTGGATTTTACTGACGTAATCCTTTTGCTGATGGCTCAGTTGTGTTTCCTGAACCAGATGACTCAGGCCAATAATCGCATTCATGGGGGTCCGGATCTCATGACTCATATTGGCCAGGAAATTACTCTTCGCCTGGTTGGCCTGGTCCGCCACTTCTTTTGCCTTGTGCAGGGCCTCTTCCGCCTGCTTGCGGTCGGTGATATTCCGGCCCGAAGCAAACAGATACCCTTCCCCCTCGTACTCCATGTAATTGGCGGTGACTTCCACCGGGAACACCTTGCCATCCGCCGTTTGCCTGAGGGTTTCGTAGGTCATGCCTTTTCTGAGAACCAGCTGTTCCCACAGTCGCTGCCATGAGCTCTGGGTGACCGCCGGATTGATGTCCATAATGGACATCTGCATCAGTTCCTCCTGGGAATAACCCAGGGACTTGCACACCGATTCATTCACATACTTGTGGTGACCGTCTTTTCGGAACCAGTGAATATGGTCTCCAGCACTGTCCAGAGAGAACCGGGCCATGGACAGCTCGCGTTCACGCTCAATCTGGTGAGTAATGTCCACCAGGGTGCCCAGTACCCGGAGAGGCTTACCCGCCCCATCACGAAACACCACCTTGCCCTTGCTCCGCACTGTGGCATAACTGCCGTCTTTTCTGCGGATCCGATAGACGAACTGGAAAGAACAGTCAGAACTGGCCAGCTGCCGGTCAAAAAACGCCGTGGCTGACTCTTTGTCCTCGGGATGCAACAACCGGCGCCATGCCCGGATCGTGGTCAGAAGCTCACCGGGCTGATAGCCGAGCATGGTCTGATACCTTGGGCTGAAGTACATATTGTCCTCAACCACATCCCAGTCCCAGAGTCCATCCGAGGCAGCATCCATGGCCAGCTGATAGCGCTCTTCACTCTTACGAAGGGCATCTTCGGCGCTCTGGCGATCCCGCGCTACTGCCACCAGCTCCCCCATTCTCCGGAGCAGATCCATCTCATCGATGTAAGCCTGATACTTGCGGGGAATGTTAATCAGGCCAATCCCCCCCACAACCCGGCCAAACAACAGCATCGGAGCATAAACCGCCACCTTCACCCCCAGGCGGGCCATCAGGGCAGCCCCCTCCTCATCCCCATGGCCGGACACTTCATCACGAACCAGGACATTGACCTGGTCTCTTCGGGTAATGCCATAGACCGGAGTGAAATCGTGATTCAGCAGGGACTCATACTGCTCAGGATCCCCTTCTCCCCTGCGGGTCCACGAGTGCTCTATGGCCGGCACCGGTTCCCAGGAAAAAATACAGGCAGCCTCGGCATTGAGGTATTTGCCCAGTTGACTGAGAAAATAATCATTGGCCTGATGAATCGGCTGATCCATAAAGTGCCGGGAAATATCACTGAGGAGACGGTCCAGCTCAGACCGGGCTCTCAGGCCTTCCTCTGCTTTTTCCCGGTCGGCAATTTCCAGGGTCAGGCGCCGGTTCCAGTAAATAATCAGGATCAGCGTCACCAGTACCAATACCAGACCAATAAACAGCCAGTTACTCTCCAGCTCTTCCCGGTCATGATCGGAAATGGTATCCACGGCCTTTTCCAGAATGGCCGTCAGTTCCGGAGCATCATTTCTTGAGGCGATGCTGAATTCATATTCAAACCCGGCCTCGGCCACCACCTGAAGGTTGGTTATTTTCAACCGTTCAATCTCAAAGCTCGCCGACGCCAGGTTGATGATCATGGCATCCAGGCTGCCACTGGCCACCTGATTCAGGCCTGAGCCAATATTCTGGACACTGACAAACCGTATCCCCGGGTATTTCTTGCGGAAAATATCATAAGTAACATAACCGGGAATAAACCCGACGGTCTTGCCACGAAGGTTACTGGCCGAACGAATACTTTTATCGGAACTGCGGGCCAGTATCACCGAAGGGACCTTCACCAGAGGCTTACTGAAATTCAGATAGCGGCTTCGCTCTTCGGTTTTCTGCAGCATGGCAACCGCATCCACCTCATGGCGGTAGGCCTGGCTCAGGCCATCAGTCCAGACACTTTCCTGCTGCAACTGAAAGGTGACTCCAAGCCGCTCTTCCAGCAGGTGAATATAATCAATCCCGATACCTTCCAGCTGCCCTTTATCACCCACAAAGGAAAAGGGCGGTTTGTTTTTATCCACCAGAATCCGGATCACTGGATTTTCAGCAAGCCACCGCCGTTCACTCTCAGCCAGCTCGATAATGCTTCCCCCGTGACGGAAGTAGCGATCGCTGTTACTGGCAATCCAGCGACTTTCAATTCCGCGGAACTCATCCGGAGTAATGGCCCTGAACCCATCATTGAGCAGGGGCATCAACTCCTCTGAGCGGGTTTGCAGAATTCCGGCGGATACCGCTTCGTTCAGATTGAAATGCTGGCTGGACTCGACTTCCCCTACCAGACCCAGGCGGTTCAACGCCGACTGAACAATGACCGGCTCCCCAAGAAAAGCATCAATTTCCCCGGCAAACAGGCTGGCAATCAATTCAGAAATATTCCCCCTGGTGACCGCCCTGGTTTCCGGCAACCAGCGTTTGACAAACTCTTCCTGGCTGGAGCCCAGTACCACCCCCAGCTCTTTTCCCTTCAGGTCAGCACCGGGATCATCCACCCGGCTTTTTGAGCGGTAATACACCCGGGTGTTCAAACCATAAAAGGGGCTGGAAAGCGCCATCCACTCACTCCGCCCCATGGTGGGGGAGATTCCCGCCAGCACATCCGCCTTCCCCTTTTTCAAGGCAACCAGGCTGTCCTCCAGACCACTGATACGAAACCGTATGGGCTTGCCGGTTTTTTCCGACCACTTTTTCCAGATATCCACAATCAGACCGGACGGCTTGCCCAGTGCATTGATAAAAGACAGTGGGGCAAGCCCCGCATCCAGGGCAATGACCAGGCTCTCCTGCTCACTGGGGGCAAATTTCAGCCACTTGCGCATGACATCGGACCACTCTTCGTCCGAGATCTGCTTCATCCCCCGTTCAATAAGTGCCGACAGCTCATCATGCCCCCTGGGCAGACCCGCCTCCATCCGGATCGGGTTCAGGGGGGTCTCAACCATCAGAAAATCATTGTTGATGCCCCAGTGATCCAGGTAGTAACGCATACCGGACTGACCGCCCAGAAGCGCATCGACTTCCTGATTGGCAGCGGCACTGGCGAGGTCTGAATAGGAGTTGAAAGGAACCAGCCGGGCCCGGGGAAAGCGTTTCCGCAGCTGGGCTTTATAGTCATGCCCCCTGGGGTATCCTATTCTGAGTTCCCTGATAGCCTGCTCATACCGGGTAATGTCACTGCTTTTCTCAATAAAAAGAACCGGGGGCACTTTGTACATCAATGCCCTTTCTACCGGCAGCGTTTTCTGCGCTCCGTCGGAGAGAAGTAGTGCAATCAGGTCTATTTTGGACTGTTCGAGCTTTTCAATGGCTTTTTGCCTGGAAACCGGCACAAACACCAGGGGGATCTTGACCTTTTCAGACCAGAGCCGCCAGATGTCCAAAGCCAGGCCGTCCGGATCTCCAGCGTCATTGGTGTACATCCAGGGAACTTCATCATGGAAATAAGCCACCCTGAGTGGCTGCTGTCGAGCTTCTATTTTTTCAACGTCATGCCCATAGCTGACATTACCCATCACTATCGTCAGGGCCATCAATAGCAGTAAAAACAACCGGCGCATGGATAGCACTGACAGGAAGATCAACAGAATGGAAGAAAAGTAGGTTTTCAATGCGTACTGCATAATGACGCGAAATAGCCCGGAGAAAATAAAATGCCCGGCTATCTTACCCCGAAAAGCGCACAGTACCTACCAATGGGGCTGCTTTTACGATGAAAAATGCGATAAAGATGTCACAGATTGATACCCCTTCTACTTTCTATGTTTAACAGAGGCCCGACATGTCTCAACCCATCGCTCAAGGTAACAGCAAACAACCAGCCGCTTGAAGAAAAGCGTCACTGTCATGACAACCTGACGTCAGAAACCCGACACCAGGCTAATCACCGGGTTTGCTAGAATGGGAATAACATGAATATTCCGGCTGCTCACCATGGATATAGACACAGAAAAAGCTTCTACCCGGCAAGTTGATTCCAGCAAAAAACTCATCGCTGACGCGGAAGCCGTCATGGCCAGGATGTCAGTTCTCAGACAGAAACTGCAACTGAACAATGGCTGCGGTCAGCGCTACCTTCAGAAAACCCATCCGGATCAGGCTCTGCTGGAGCAGGCCGAAAAAGAAATCGCCCGGCACTTTTCCGGTGGCAAAGGGAAATCACAGAGAAAAAGCACCTCCAATAAAAGCAACCTGTTAAAAAACCTGGCTGGCCGTAATCAGGCCTGAGTTCCCCCTGCCCAGGGCCTGAACCAGGCATACAGGTGTTGACAGCCAGAAGGATAGCGTTGACAGTAGCCCTATCATCCTTTTCAAATCACTGATCCTGCAACTGCTGTGCTGACCATTTATCACTCCAACCATCTGGATGTTCTCAAAGACCTTCTTACCGAACTGATCCAGCGGGAACCACCGGCAAACCCTCTGGAAAACGAACAGATTCTGGTGCAAAGCCCTGGCATGGCACAGTGGCTGAGACTGGAGCTTGCCAAAAAGCTCGGTATCTCCGCCGGGGTAGACTTTCCTCTTCCAGCCAGCTTCCTCTGGCAGATGTACACCCGGGTGCTTCCGGATGTCCCGAACCGTTCCGCCTTCAACAAGGAAGCCCTCACCTGGAAAATCATGGCTCTGCTGGACAGCCTGTGCGACCAGGAGCCCTTCTCCGCTCTCAATCAATATCTCAAGGACGACACTGATGCCATTCGCCGGTTTCAGTTATCGGGAAAAGTGGCGGATATTTTCGATCAGTATCTGGTGTACCGCCCGGAATGGATAACGGCCTGGGAAACAGGTAACGACCTGACGGAAATAACCGATGCACACCCCTGGCAACCGATCCTGTGGCGGGCACTGGTGACCAGAACGGCTGAGCTGGGCCAATCCCCATGGCACCGGGCCAACATGCACAACCGGTTTATTCAGGAGCTGGAAGCCCGCGTTCATCAAAACGGCCATCAACACAACCTCCCCAAAAGACTGTTTGTCTTTGGCATATCCGCCCTCCCGCCGCATTTCGTGGAATCCCTCCAGGCCCTGTCCCGGCAGACCGAGGTTCACCTTATGGTCACCAACCCTTGCCGTCATTACTGGGGCGATGAGCGGGATCCGAAATACCTTCACCGGCTGGCGGCCAGAAAACTGGCCTCTGCCATGCCAGGTCAGGCCCGCAGGGACAACAAAAAAGACAGTCAATCTGACCAGCCCCCGACAACACCCTCAGGCTGGTTTGACAAGCCCGGCCTGACCCTGGACAACCTGGACCGTTCCGGAAACCCGTTACTGGGCTCCATGGGTAAGCTGGGCCGGGATTATTTCTACCAGTTGCACGACCTGGATGCCTTCGATGTGGATGTTTTTGTCAGCGATCACCCATCGACCCTGCTGGGAAAAATCCAGCAGGGTATCCTGGAGCTGAACGACCACACCGCTACTGAACACCATAAGGCCCTGACCTCACCGGATCGTTCACTGCAATTTCACAGCTGTCACAGTCCCCTTCGGGAAATCGAAGTACTCCATGACCGGCTTCTGGATATGTTCGAAAAAGAGCCGGCATTAACGCCCAAAGACATCATCGTCATGTTGCCGGATGTGAACGCCTACGCCCCCAGTATCAGAGCCGTATTCGGCAGCATCAACGACCACCGACGGATACCCTTTGCGATTTCCGATATCAGTGCCAGCCATGAATACCCGGTTATCACCGCGTTTCTACACCTGCTGGAGCTGGACAAAAGCCGCTGCACTGCCCCGGAAATACTGGAATTGCTTGAAGTACCGGCCATCCAGTCAAAGTTCAAACTGATGCCTTCGGACCTGGAGCAACTCCGGCAATGGGTTCAGGACTCCGGCATACGCTGGGGGTTAAGCCCCGATCACCAGTCAGGCTTTGACCTTCCGGACCTTCAGGGCAACTCCTGGGAGTTTGGGCTGCAGCGGATGCTTATGGGATTTGCCATGCCGGAAAGCTCAGGCGTCTATCGGGGGGTGCTCCCTCTGGACTCGGTTCAGGGAATGAGCGCAGCCCTGGCCGGGCAGCTGGCCTGCTTTATCGATGAAGCCATGGCCCTGGTGAAACAGCTGGAGAGTGAACGAACCATTGATCAGTGGATTCATTTTGCCAACCAGGTTCTGGAGCGCTTTTTCCTGCCTTCGGACCAGGATGAAATCCCCCTTAAGCTGATCCGGGAATCCCTGTCACACCTGTACGAGCAACTGCTGGACGCCCACTTTCAGGAACCTCTGTCCCGGTCCGTGATGGTCAGCTACCTGAAAGACCGTTTGAACAGCCAGCGCAGCAGTCAACGCTTTCTGGCCGGCCAGGTCAACTTCTGTACTCTGATGCCCATGCGCTCCATTCCCTTCAAAGTCGTCTGCCTCCTGGGAATGAATGACGGAGCTTATCCCCGCAGCATTCCCCCGGCCGGATTCGACCTGATTGCCCGGAACAGCCAGCGGGGAGACCGCTCCCGCCGGGAAGATGACCGCTATCTGTTCCTGGAGGCACTGCTCTCAGCCCAGGAAAAATTGTACATCAGCTATATTGGGCGACGGATCCAGGACAACAGTGAACGTATACCCTCCGTCCTGGTCACTGAATTGCTGAATTACTGTGAACAGGGCTTCGGCCTTGCTCTTCACCAGATGGTCACGGAACACCCCCTGCAAACATTCAGCCCCGACAACTACCGGCAGCAAGACGCCGAAGGCAGGGAGACGCCATTGTTCAGCTATGCCCATGAATGGCTACCTGCCGCCAGCCGCATGGGAAATCCCCCTCCGGAGTTTATGACCGGCAGACTCCCGGAGCCAGAAGGTTTCAACCGGTCTGAACTGGAACTCGCCGAGCTTTTACGGTTTTACAGTAACCCCTGCAAGTACTTCTTTAACCGCAGACTGAAGGTCTGGTTTGATGAATACAGCGACACCCTGGAAGAAACCGAATGCTTTGCCATGGAGGGGCTGGGTAACTATCAGCTGCTTGAAGAAGTTCTGGACACCCTGGTCCATAACAACAGCGCTACAGCCCTCAAAACCCGGCTGCAGGCCCAGGGTTATACTCCCCGTCTTGCCTTTGGTGAACTGCTGCTGGACCAGCACCTGAAAAAAATAGCGCCCATGACGGCGCACATTCAAGACCTTACGGAAAAACCACTGGCGGATTGTGAGGTCAACCTGAACACGAGCCATGCCCAGGACATGGCCTGCCAACTGACAGGCTGGTTGAAAGGCGTTTATCAAGGCGGCCTGGTTCGCTACCGGCCTGCCAGCATCAAGGGAAAAGACATTATCCGAACCTGGATTGAGCACCTCTGCTTGAACCTCAGCCTGAGCCTGAACAAGAACCAGACCATGCATCATCAGAAGAACGACTTTCTGCCCGGCACCACCCATTTAATTGGCCTGGATAAAATCATCAGCTTCCCGGCCATCCCCGCTGAAGAAGCAGAGCATCACCTGGCAATACTGGTTGATCATTTTTTCCTGGGCCAGAACCAGCCCCTGCCCTGGTTTCCCCAGACCAGTTATGCATGGCTGCACGCCAACCCCGATGACAACCCGGAGAAGGCGGAAAAAACCGCCTATCAGTGTTTTGAAGGTGGGTTTATGAAGCGGGGGGAGCGGGAGGATGCCTATATCCAGCGCGCCTGTCCGGAACTGGAGCCTCACTGGGAGGCATTTCAGGCACTGAGCAGGGCATTGCTTTCTCCGGCCATGGACTGTCTGGGGGAGCTAAAACAATGAGCCATCCCCAGATCACCCCACTGGATGCAGGAACCCTGCCCCTTTATGGCACCCGGTTGATTGAAGCCAGTGCCGGAACGGGAAAAACCTACACCATCGCCAATCTCTATCTGCGAATTCTGCTGGGCCATGGTGATGCAGACAGCCGCCATGCCTCACCCCTGACCGTTGACCAGATTCTGGTGGTCACCTTCACCGAGGCCGCCACGGAGGAGCTGAGAGACCGTATCCGCGCCCGAATTCACGACACCCGCCTGGCCTTTATCGAAGGTCATTCCACGGACCCGTTTATTGCCAGGCTGATCAATGAACTGGACAACCCTGACTACTGCACCGCTTTGCTGTTGGCCGCTGAACAGCAAATGGACGAGGCCGCTATCTTTACGATCCACGGTTTTTGTCAGCGGATGCTCAAACAGCACGCCTTTGAAAGCGGTACCCTGTTTTCCAGTGAACTGGTCAAAGACCTGTCCCCCCTTCTTCAGACCAGTGCCGCGGACTACTGGAGAAAACAGTTTTATCCTCTGGAAAAACCCCTGGCCAGCCTGGTCAAACAACTCTGGAAAACACCGGAAGACCTTTTGGCAGCCATCCGCCAGTGGATCGGCATGACGGAGCTGACCGTAACGGACCATGATCTCCCCGACTCCATGGCTGAGTTTCAAAAAAACTATGTGGAGCCAGCCCTGGAACTGAAACAGCTCTGGCACACTGACCGGACGACCATTGAAGACCAGCTGAAAACCTGTGGCCTGAAGAAAAACAGCAAACCCTATAAACGCATGGCCGCCATCAATGACTTCCTGGAATCCGATGGGCTGGTGCCGCCTTTGAAGGGCCCGGTGGGTTGGGAAGCGTTCAGCACCGATGCATTGAACAGCAGCCTGACCAAAAGCGGCTCCCTGCCCAGTCACCCCATCTTCCAGAAAATTGATGCTTTTATCCAACAGCCGGTTGATCTGAAAACCGCTTTTGAGGCCATGGTCATTCGGGATGCCATCGGGTTCATAAGAACTCAGTTATCCCGGCTGAAAGAGCACCACCACCAGCTCTCCTTCGACGACCTGCTGACAAACCTGGACCGGGCCTTATCCAATGGCTCAGAACCCGAGACAGCAACCCGCCTGGCCGACGCCATCCGGGAGCAGTTCCGGATTGCCATGATCGATGAGTTTCAGGACACCGACCCCTTGCAATACCGGATTTTCAGCCGGATCTATGGGGATACCCGTGACGGGGATGCGGGGCTGTTTATGATCGGGGACCCTAAACAGGCCATTTACGCGTTCCGTGGCGCCGACATTTTCACTTATATGAAAGCCCGCGAGCAGGTGAACAGTCACTATACACTGGACACCAACTGGCGTTCGTCGGCCTCCATGGTGGCCACCGTCAACACACTCTTCCACCAGGCAGACAGCCCTTTTATTTATAACGACAGCATTCCCTTTGAGCCGGTTCATTCCGCGCCCGGGTCCGGGGATAAACAACTCAGGGATCCGCGGTACAACGATCCAGAGACAGCGCCTTCGCTGACATTCTGGCTGCAGGAAAGCCCGGACTCCCCCACCATCAACAGCGAAACCTATCTGGACACCCTGGGCCAGGCCACCGCCACTGAAATCAACCGCCTGCTCACGGCCGCCGACCAGCAACAATGCCGGATTCACAAGCAGGACCAGGAAGCCCCTCTCAAGCCCGGAGATATTGCCATACTGGTGCGTACCGGAAGCCAGGCCCGGCGGGTTCGGGAGGCCCTGGCCGGCCAGAACATTGCCAGCATTTTTCTCAGTGACAAAAGCTCGGTATTCCAGTGCCAGGAGGCAAAGGATCTGGAGCGAATACTGACCGCCTGCCTGCACCCCACCCACGAACGATCCGTCCGTGCCGCCCTGGCGACGCCACTGCTACAGCTGAATGCCGACAGCCTGGATGCCCTCAACCATGACGAACAGGCCTGGGAGTCCGCGGTGGAAGAATTTTCTGACTACCAGTCCACCTGGCTGGAAACCGGTGTACTGCCCATGGTGCGAACCCTGGTCAAACGCCGGGGGATTGCCGAGCAATTGCTGGCCGGTGACAACGGTGAGCGCCGACTGACCGACCTTATGCATCTGGGAGAATTGCTGGCCACCGCCAGCCAGGATCAGGAAAGCCCCAGCGCCCTGCTTCGCTGGTTCTCCCGGCAGCTGACCACCCCCAATCCAGAGGCAGATGACCAGCAACTTCACCTGGAAAGTCAACGGAATCTGGTCAAGGTCATCACAATCCACAAGTCCAAAGGCCTGGAATACAATGTGGTGTTTGTCCCCTTTCTCTGTCATTTTCGAAAAGCCGACGCACCGCTTTACCATGACCCTGACACCGGTCATTCCACCCTGGCACTCACCGGAGGTGAGCAGGCTCTGGAGCAAGCGGAGCAGGAGCGCCTGGCGGAAGACTTGCGGCTGCTTTATGTGGCCCTGACCCGTTCCGTTTACCGATGTTACCTGGGGATGGCGCCCTTCAAATCCGGAAGGGCCTCCCGGGATGGAAAAACGGATCTCCATCACACCGCCATCGGTTATCTGCTCAATAACGGTGAGGAGCTGAATGCCCAGACACTCAGGGAAAGGCTTGAATCCCTGGCAGACCTCAGTCCCGCCATTGAGGTTTCCTCTCCGCCCGGGGCAGGTCTTCCCCCCTATCAACCCATGGACACTTCCGGTCCGGACCTGGCTGCCCGGGAATTCCGGGCAACCATTGAACGTGACTGGTGGATGACCAGTTATTCTGCCATTGCCCGTACGGCCATCAGCCCTGATGCCCACAATACTCTGCCCAAACCACAGACCAGCCCTGTGGATGCCAGCCTGGAAAGCCCCGGGCACGACCTGGAAGTGCTTCCGGAAAACCAGCCGGAAGCCTTGCCGGAAGTTACCCAGGAAGACCACAGCCTGTTTGCCTTCCCCAAAGGCGCTCGTCCGGGCACCTTCATGCACAGCCTGTTCGAACGGATGGATCTGGACCAGGCCCGTGCAGGCCATTTAACCGAATTCGTTCAGCAGCAGTCACTTCAGGAAGGGTATGAGGCGCACTGGACAGAAGCCCTTGAAGCCATGTTAATGGACTGCCTGCAAGCCCCCCTTGACGGGCAATCAATGAGGCTGCTGGACATTGCGGAATCCGCCCGTAAAGTGGAGATGGAGTTTTATTTGCCCATTTCCCGGCTGAGCGCCAATGCCCTCAATCACTGGATTGCCCGTCATGACCCCATGAGTGCCCGGGCCGGAACCCTGGACTTCCAGCAACTGAGGGGCATGCTCAAGGGCTTTATTGATCTCACGTTTGAATATCAGGGACGCTGGTATGTGCTGGACTACAAGTCCAACTGGCTGGGAGCCTCCCTGGAAGACTACTCCAGAACGCAGATGGAACAGGTGATGATTGATCACCGTTACGACCTGCAGTACCAGATTTATTCCCTGGCCATCCATCGCCTGCTCAGGCAACGTCTTCCCGACTATGACTATGACCGCCACTTTGGCGGGGTCATTTACCTGTTTCTCCGGGGCGTACGGGCCGACTCAACGGAGCCTTTTGGCATCTACAATCACCGACCGTCCAGAACGCTGATTGAAGGCCTTGACCGGCTCTTTAAAGGGGAAGAGCCCAGGGAAGAAGAAAGCGGGCAGGCCATACCCAATCATCAACAGGGACCCGCCCAGCAGGAGATGGATCTATGATGGATGCACTGCAGCCCCTGGCAACCCAGGGTGCCCTTCGCCCACTGGACTACCAGTTTGCCCGAATGATTCATACCCTGGAACCAGACCCTGTGCTGGCCCTGGCATCTGCCCTGGTGAGCTATGAATTGGGCCAGGGCAATGTCTGCCTGTCGTTAACCTCAACGTTAACGCAACAAGAAGACCCCAAACTGTTTGGCCTGGATGACTCTGCCAGCCAGGCACTGATCCAGGCCAGTGGCATCCCCTTCAGCCAGTGGCCGGACCATTTACAGGCGCTCTCTGTCACTGGAGAGTCCACCGTCGGTATAGGCTCGGCCCCCACCCCTCTGGTATACGACAACCAGCGACTGTACCTCTATCGCTACTGGCTCTATGAAAGAAAAGTGGCGGACTTTCTCCGGAGAAGTCGCGAAAAAAGCTCCAGCATATCCATGGACTTACCCCATACTGCTCATTTGCTGAATCAACTGTTTCAAAGGGATCTGGTCTTTCTTTTCCAGCGGACCCGAGGCAAAACCGGTGAAGGTCTGAAACAGGCACTGATCAATTGGCTGGATATTGAAAACGTGGATGGACTCCACTGGCCTACCCTGCTTCCCCTTCTTGAAAAAACCATTGAACAGGCAGAACAACCGGAGCAGCTGAGCGCCATCCATCCGTTGATTCCCGAGAGTCACTGCCTGAACTGGCAGAAAGTGGCGGTGGCCCTGGCCGCCACCCAGTCATTTTCGGTGATCAGTGGCGGGCCCGGTACCGGAAAAACCACCACGGTCACCCGGCTTCTGGCGCTGCTGGTTGAACTGGCCATGGCCAAAGGAGGATCTCCCACCATAAGGCTGGTAGCCCCCACGGGCAAGGCAGCGGCACGACTGACCGAATCCATTGGCGGCGCCCTGAGCCAACTGAACTGTCGTGAGGAGGTCAGACAAAACATTCCCACCCAGGCCGGAACCCTGCACCGCCTTCTGGGAGTAGTACCCGGTGGAGCAGGATTTGTCCATCACCGCAACAACCCCCTGCACCTGGATATTCTGGTGGTGGACGAAGCCTCCATGATCGACCTGCCCATGATGAGTCACTTACTGGATGCACTGCCGGATCATGCCCGGCTGATACTGCTGGGTGACCGGGATCAGCTGGCATCGGTGGAGGCGGGCAGTGTTCTGGGAGACATCTGCGCCTCTGCCAGCCTGGGCTACTCAGCCCGGCAAACCCAACTCCTTGAGCAGTTGACCGGGTATACCCTGAAATCTTTTCAGACAGAGAATCAGACAGAGCGCCCTCTACCTCCTACCACCGTAACCGCTGACCACCTCTGCCTTCTGCGCAAAAGTTATCGCTTTGATGCCCGTTCCGGTATTGGCTGCCTGGCCCAGGCAATCAACAAGGGATCCCCCGGCCAGATCTCCCGGGTGCTGGACTCAAAGTTTGACGATATTGCTCTTCACCCCCTTTCCGGACCGCCCTCCACAGAGGAATATCATGCGCTGGTCAGACTGTGTGTCGAAGGCTATCGGGAATACCTTGGCCTGCTCAGGAAGCAGCAGGCCAGCCCCTCTGACATCCTTGCAGCCTTTCAAAGGTTTCAATTGTTGTGCGCCCTGAGGCAGGGCCCCTATGGGGTTGAAGGGTTAAACAACGCCATTCACCAGGCCCTGCAGCGGGCCGGTCTGATCAACGGCAACAGCCAGTGGTATGAAGGTCGTCCTGTTCTGATCACCCGTAATGATCACGGCCTCGGACTTTACAACGGGGATATTGGCATAGCCCTCAGAAGCCCGGATGGGCGCCTCAGGGTAGCCTTTGAATTACCGGACCACAGCATCAGACAGCTGTTGCCCAGCCGGCTTCCTGAACACGAAACCGTGTTTGCCATGACCATCCATAAAAGCCAGGGTTCGGAATTTCACCATGTGGCCATGGTGCTGCCCGACCAGTTCAGCCCGATCATTACCCGGGAGCTGGTGTATACCGGCATCACCCGGGCAAGGGAAAAGCTGGATCTGTTCTGTGAGCAGAAAATGATGGCCATCGCCGCCAGAAACCCAACCCGGCGGGAATCAGGGCTTTATCAACAACTGGGGGTGACTTGAAACAATGCCCGTCGAGCAGGTTGCTGCTGAACGAAGTGAAGCGCAACACCCGGACTTACAGGTCCAAGTTGCGCTTGGCCATGTTCAGCGGCAACCTACAGGTGATTGGTTTAAGACGTTGAATCAACATCCACGGAGGTAACGCTGCTGTCCGGGCTGTCATTATTATTCAACCCCTGGCACATCCGTGAAAGCACAATGGCAAAGGCACCATTACCACTGACATTCACAGCGGTCCCGAAAGGATCAAAAATCAGATAGACCGCCGTAATCAACCCCAGCATTTCATCAGAAAACCCAAGCACACTCTGCAGGATGGGCCCCACCACCAGAATCACTCCCCCAGGTACAGCAGCCACCGAAAATTTGGCCAGGGCATAATAAAAAGCAAACAGAGCAAAAAAAGAGAGCTCGGGTATGGGCAGGTTGAACGTATTCAGGGTCACCAGAGAGAGAATCGTCAGACCGATGGCACTGCCAATGGTATGGATATTAATGGTCGCAGGCACAATCGTCCGGGCCATCAGCGGATTGCGGATGTTCTTCTCTGTTCCCTCAATCAGAACAGGCATGCTGGCTGCGCTGGAAATAGTGCTTAACCCGGTCAAGGCGGCAGGCACCACATTATTGACATACTCAAGAAACCGGGAAAAGGAAAACCGGGCCGCTACCAGATAGAAAAGGGTCAGGTAACAGAGCTGGGAAGTGATCACCAGCATCAATATCGGGCCATAAGCACTGATGGCCTGACGGAGAATACCATCTTCATGGAGCTTGAAAGCAAACCCCAGAATAAAGAAAGGCAGAAGGGGTATAAAAATATGCTTGAGAAACCAGCTGGCGCCTTCACTGGCCTTTAAAGACAGACTTCTCAACGGCTCATAAGGAATAACGGTAACCAGCATGCCCGCAACAAACCCCGCCATCAGGGCGTGCTTATTGGTAAACACAGGCGCCAGGTCCAGATGCCACAAAGCCTGCAGGCTGCTGCTGGCCGACACTTCCGTCACCGGGACTGAAACCAGCGGCACCATAAAGTAGCCGATGGCATAGCCGGTGAAAATGGCGGTGATATTGGAGATAAAGACCGTAGCAATCAGCAGAACGGTGAAAAACAAGGCGTTACGGCCCATTCGGGCCAGACAGGCAACGACAAAACTGAACACGATGAAAGGGAGAACAAACACCAGCAACGTTTTGATGGACAGGCTCAAAGAGTAAAAAAAGGATTTCACCCCAACACTAATCCAGCTGTCCACCACAAAAGGCACCACCAGCATCAACAGCAACATGATGGGTAGTTTGGCCTTGATAATCACTCCCGGAACCTTCATGCCCCCTCCTTTCCTTAACGCAGTTCTTGTGAGTTGTATAAGAAACTAGCTTTAATTAGAGAAACGTCAAAAGCCGTGTCCCCCAAACCTCCTTCCTTATATAGGCATCAACAAAAAAGGTACTGACCGGTCTTTCAAGGGGGAGTGTTTACTGCACCAACACCCTTTAGGGTAGTTGATACTCAACGGCGGGAGGTTAGACCGTAATAAAGACGACACCTCACAGGTTGAGGCGCCGGTATCATTAAATTGAGAGACAGGAGGCGCTGTGGCTAATCCGGCTTGAACTGGTTGTTCTCAATCTGGTAATGTGCATTAGTTCAGATCTGATCTGACAATTCCCTCTTCAAAAAAGGGAAGGGTTACCGATTTAGATAGAGGGTGAAATCACTGAAATCTAAATCGTAAAAAGGTAACCCTTATGATTCATACTAATCA
>NZ_JBLYZI010000060.1:0-34133 GCF_057680865.1 Endozoicomonas sp. Z74 | reverse complement strand
GTCCGGGATCAGAGGCCTTGCCTGGTAACATGTCTTTGATCCGATCCCATTGATCATCTTTGAGTACTGTGCGAGCCATAGCAAACCAAATTCACATACTTTAGCTCACTATCAGCTGCCTTTCCGGTCTGGTTTCCAGCAATATGATTGAACGGTTAGATGATAACGCCGCCTAGTGCGGCCAGGGGCTAATATCCCTGGAGCCTCAAACCTGTGTCGTGTTGCGCTTCACTGCGTTCAGCAGCAACCTACCCGGCTTCAAAACACGGCCCTGTAGGTTGCTGCTGAGCATCGCGAAGCGCAACAGAGCTTGGTAGCTTTCATTTGGCATTTTCATGGGAATAAGCGCTTGACTCAGCTAATCCTTAGTCCGGTTGAAAATGCATTTCGGTTTGAGCCAAGGAAGTGCATTCTTTGATACTGGTTCAGGTGGGTTCAACGGTCAGATAGAGCGTTCCGGTATAGACCCCGGCGGGCTTGCCCGCAATCCACTGGTCCAGGACCACAATCCTTACTTTGTTGTTTGTCCCTCCATTGCAGTTGATGTTGTTGCTGCCATTACCCGCATTCAACCAGTTGCCGGGCGAAACCGTTTCGAGCCGGTTGCTGGCATTCTCAAGGCGTACGCGGTAGTCAATGGTATTACTGGCATTGGTTAATGAAAACGGGTCTGAAGCCCCCGGGCCGCCGCTGGCACGAATTCGGTAGTCCCCTCCTCCGGAGACAAAGACACAGAAAGGCTCTTCCTGCCTATAGCGGTTGTTGCCCCTTTCAGTCAGGATCATATCGTCCAGGCCGCTGATTTTCACCAGTGTTGGCAGTCGGACCGTGAAGTCAACATTGCTGTGATAACTGTCAGAGTCCTGGCCAACATCCACATTAAATGAGCCGGTATAGGTGCCCGGGCGGGCATTCTGGAGGTCAGTAGAAAGTACCTCAAAGCGAACCCAGGCCTGGGAGTTCGGTTTGTCATTGCAGGATTTTGCCCCTTGCTGATCAGAGGTCAGGTTGCCTGGTCCGGGAGACTCCCAAACCGATGCTCCGTTGACTGGAGCACCGCCTTTCCATTTGAAGGACACGGGCAGCTGATTATTACTGTTTTCAAGAATAAATGTGTTATTGCTTTTATTACCATCCAGCTGAACATCAAAAGGAAGAAGGTTCCAGGCGTTTGGGTTGCTGTTGGGGGAGGGCCTTGTGTAGGAAAGAATACAGTATTCTTGTTCCCCAAAAACCACCGTACTGCCATTGGTGATGTCTTTATTCTGAAGGGTAATCTGAGAGTTTTCCAGACCAATGACATCAGTACAGCTTTCTCTATTGTTGGAAAAATCCTTGCATTCAAGCTGTGCAAAAGCCTGACTGCTCCAGGTGCTGATCAGTATAAGGTTGAGTGTAACGATGGTGGAAAAAAAGCAAACCAGATGCTCTCTCTTCATAGAGAGTACTCCCTAACTGCTCATCATACGGCTTCTACGACAATGGTTACTGTATCCCTGTAAATGCCTGCTGATGCATTTTGGTTATCACTGGCCTGAACGCGAACTTCCAGCTCCATATTATTCTGAAAGTAATTCTGACAGTTTTGGCTGTCAGAACCAAGCCAGTTCTGGTAACTGTCCATAGGGGTGATCCGGGTTGGGTTGCCTCCGGTTTCACGCATCCATAACTGATACGACAGTTCACTGCTGCCCTGTTTCAGCACAAAGTTATTGGCGTCATTCTGCCCATAGGCCTTCAGCTGGAACGGGCTGCCCCCCTGGGAAAATATGCAGAATGCTTTCCACCCGCTGGAAGCGGCACCTCCGTCGTCGGTACCAAAAACGACGTTACTTAAGCCACTGACCCGGACTCGTTTGGGGATCCGGATATCAAAAGAAAAGTTTGATGTGTCATCGTATGTCCATTGACCCCGTTCAACACCATACAGTGCTAAATTCGAGCGATAGGTTCCCGGGAGGGCCTGGTCCAGTACCGAGTTATTCACCGTAAAGGTCATGGTGCCGTCCACCTGGCGGTAGTTGCCTGGTGACAGCTCTGACGACTCGACACCGTTGAGCAATTCCAGACTGTTTGAGCCCTGGGCAAACTGAACCTTGCTGATAACGACAGTACTCCCGGACAGGCCGTCATTGTCCAGTCGATCCAGGTCAAAATCCGATGCGGTCAGCTGGTAGTTTTCTTCCAGCTGAAAGTCCTCACAACCGATTCCCCACCAGTTTCCAGGTGTGACCCCGCGGCAGGACTGAAGTTTCATGGGAATCGAAATCTCAATATCTCCTGTATCCCATTCCGTCAGTTGATGCACATAGCTTCTCTGGCTGAAAGCGAACAGAGCCTCAGCGGATTCGGGGAAGGCTGATAACAGCGCGAACCCGCCAGCAACGGTTTTTGCTCCAATCCATTTATTGTGTCTGAGCAGCATTAATGCTCCTCCATGATATCCATATCATCCCGCTTGCTGATGGCCAGCTGGCCTTCCAGCACCGGGGCGCACTCGGTATTTTTCAGGTCAACACTGCCAACCTGCAGTACATAGCCGCTTTCAAGAGGCTCCACCGGCAGCTGGCAGATCCAGCCGTTTTTCAGCTCTATCTGAAGCGCACCCACATCGGAGCGGGTTTCCAGCTGGAACATGCCAATGTCATCGGTACTGCCCGGGTAAAGACCACCGTTGATTCGGGCACCATCCAGCGGCTCACCATTAAACAGCAGTCGTCCAAACAGCAGTTGCAGGGGAACGGCTTCATAATCCAGTGTCACCACATTGCCGGGGTACAGTGTGACGGACTTTTCCCGCTCATCGAAACTGTACAGGGTTTCTCCCGCTGGGCTCAGGGTGACCCGATACTGTTCAAACGGAGACAAGGCAATAATGGAAGGGGTGCCGGCAATGGCGTATCCCCGGCGCTGTCCATTCACTTTAACGTCAAATACATCCCCTTCACGTCCCTGCAGGTTCACCACCAGGGCACTTTCAGCCCTTTGCTCCCCTCCCATGGCAATCACCTCACCATCCGTGAGGAAGCTGGTGCTCAGGCTGCCTCCCCAGGAGGTCACGTTCTCTGTATCGCCTCTGGCATGGTTGATGCTCATGGTGCCCCGGCCATAATGATTGGCGTATTGGGCACTGGCGTCGAAGCGCTCATTGCTGGAGCCGGCTTCCACGCCGCCGTTGAATCTCAGGTCTCCATCGTACCGGTCCCCGTCTTCCCAGGATGCGGACAGTCTGACCCTTTCGCTCCTGTCGGTTTCTTCATTATTCTTGCTGATCTCGGCCCTGGGGTTGGCCCGGAAATTCCATTGATCCATCCGGTAGCGAAAATTAATGCTGAGCAGTGCCACCCGGTTATCACCGGATTTACTCAGATTGATGCCAAAGTCAGCATCGTAGTCATAGGCCCGGAACAGGCTGCGCTGATAGATCAGGCTGTTGGATCGAACAGCGTCACTGTTTTCACTCATGTTATAGCTGTAGCGGTAGCTGAGACTGCCCCCGAGAAACTGGGAAGAGGCAGAGAGTGATCGCTGGTCAAAACCATCGCCCAGTAATGAGGGGTTGTCCGGATCATTGATGGCAGGGGGATCACGCCAGAGGCGGCGATAGTTGCCATTAATGGACACAGGCCCCAGATAAAGGCGGCTGTTGATATTCACCCCTTTGCTGCCCTCTTTTGCCAGCATGATGGAGGGGGAGAGTTCGTAGCGATAGCCAAAGTTATAGAGGCCGAACTCAATCAGGGCGTCGTCTTTATTGGCCGCCACGGCGCCGGTGGCCGCCAGGGTGTCCATCAGTCTGCGGCTGGCGCCCCCCCGGGTCAGCCATTGCTCTGTTAACTCCGGGAGTGCGCTTTCAGACTCACGGGTGACCACCCGGCCAGATTCTGCAAAGAACAACCATTCATCCATGGGAGGAATCTGGTTCTGTTTGGCAAAAAAACGGTTTTCCGTAGAAATCAGATTGGCCTGTTCGTCCAGAATGCGGATTTCTATGTCGTACGCCCCGCTGGGGAAACTGGACGTATCCAACAGCTGGGAACCGGCTTCATAGAAGGCACTGCTGATCAGCCTGCCGTCTTTATGGATTTCGACCCGCCCTCTTACCGGGAGAAATACTTCCACTGGCATCCCCCCGGAAAAGTCGATATCTTCTCGGGTATTGTCTGAGCTGTTGATTCTTGCACCGATCATGGGCTGATCTGAGGTCAGGTTGAGACCGAAGCCGCTGGTGGAGAGAAGGCCTGCGTTGTATTCCAGCCCTTCAAAATCCCGCTGTCCGTAAAGCTGGTTAACGGAAAAGTGGTTGCTGTCGGAGTAGTCCCAGCTCCAGTAAAGGCTGTTTTCGCGCCATGAGGCCATGGTCAGACCATTCAGGGTATAGCTGGATTCACTGTTTTCAGCGTCAGAGCCGGAAAGGGCGCCGGAAAAGTTCTGCATCAGGGCAAAACCAGCATCCGAGGGGGGCAGAAACTTCCGGATATCTGCGGCCCGGGTCAACATAAAGCGGCGGTTGATGAAGACATCCACCCGGAACCGGGACTCATCAAAAATGACTCCGGCTACCGGTGGTGTCAGCAATCCACAGTCCTTGCTGACAGCTTGGGAAGCGCCGGGCGGGCAGGTCTGGTCCGGGTTGCTGTTGAGTTCTCCGGTCAGGGCGCTGGTGATGAGTGTCGGGTCATTGAGGTTGCCGATCAGGCGGACGATCTCGGCTGGGTTGGGCAATTCCACTTTTCCCGGGCGGAAGGAGGCCAGCTGGGAAGTGATATACCGGTTGCCAAAATAGATATCCACCAGTGATTGCTGGGTCTGGCTGAGGTCTTCAAAGCCGGAAGGTGGAGTGTTTGCTGCCAGAAAAATGGGCTCAGCCGCAACGGCTCCCATGTGCACCAGAGAGGACATGGAAAGTGCGAAAATCTGGATGTGAATGCACTTCAAACTGCGCATAGGTGACTGCAGCTTCCATTATCCGTTACATATTCACTGTGACGCCACGGGCCTTTTGAACACTAGGGCGAACAGATCCTTATGACCGGTAACCGATGTATGGGTTACCGGTTTTTTTATGCAGCTGATTGTCGGCCCGCGGGCGGGCCGACCCGCCGGTTGGATTACAAAGGAGTAACGGTCAGGGTGACCAGGTCGTAGTAAGAGCCTGCGGCAACGTTGCCAATGGCTGTCGTGTCCCCAACAAACTGGATGCTGAGGGAGGTTTTGGCTTTTGACTGGCTTGCGCAGTCGTCATTGCCGGGATCAGGCTGGTTGCTCAGAGAGCCTGCGAAAAGGTTGCCAGTATCCGTCTGGGCACTTTCATTAACGTCAAAATCGTTTCCTGCCGGGTCGGAAATGGATACTGTGTAGGCTAGGCTGGTGCCTGGATCTGCGGCCCCAGTCACAGCATTAACCAGTTTGAAAGTATTTAAGCTTTCAATTTCCATTTCATACTGGTTGGAACCCGTATTACTTTTATTTGAGAAAACACAGAAGTCGTGGGTTTTGGCAGCACCATCGGATGCGTTGGCATCGGTCAGGTTCAGGTCTTCCAATCCCCAGATTCTTGCCTGATCGGCGTTTGAGAAAGTGATATCAAAGTCCCCGCTGGACGTAGCCCCAAGATCCCCCTGGTTGGCAGCCATTGCCCCGGTAGTCATTGATAAACCAGCCGAAACCGCCGCTGCCAGCGCAACACGCTTTATCATTCTCATTATTTGCCCCCACAGCTTTCCAGTGCTGTTCTTTAATAGTTGGTCGTTGTTGTTTATGACTTTGTGTTAATTATTTAATCAGCCTTTTTCGTGGTCTGTCACAACAGTTCACCACAGGCTTTACATAACTTTGAACTTTACGGGTTTACCAGAAATAGTCAACCATTCTGTGATATCTGTCACATTTTATTTCGGCTTGCCCTTATGGCTCTTGCTCTTTGTCTATGATTTTGTTTTGTGGGGGGATTATTTTTAATCATGGGTCTGATCTGTGAAGTTTGCAGTAAGCGCATTTTCGGCTGAGCTGCGAAACCAGCTAAGCTACTTCGATGGTATAAAACCTGAGCTACTATTAATAGACATCAATGACATCCCATTGTTTTCCCCATATGGATTTGAGGTTTCTGGACCATGGATCTGTCGCCCTACAGTCATCGACGCAGTGACAATAAACTGTGTCAGTTTGGCAAAACCTGCAATCTGATCGCCTTGTTTTTGACACTGGTGATGATCACTGGCTTTGCCCAGGCTGAGATCAAGCTGGATAAATTGATTTTCGACTTCAAACCCGGAAAGGCTCATCATGATGACCTCCGGGTGTTTAATAAGCACGAAAAAAATAACCTTTATGTCAACGTTGAGATCAGGGAGGTCATCCATCCGGGAACCGACAAGGAGCAGCGAGTTCTGCTGGAAGGTATTAAAAACCTGCCCCTGGTGATTACTCCCAACAAAATGGTGGTGCCTCCTGGTGGGAAGAAAAATGTCAGGGTCGTCGTACTGGCGGATGCAGGCAAGGTTGACCGTATTTTTCGCGCCGACTTCACCCCTGCAGAAGGGCCACTGAAAGCAAAAGCCAGCGGCATTAAATTAATTCTGGCTTACCAGATTCTGGTGATTGTTCGACCTGAAAAGCCGGTGGGTAATGTGATTTATGAGAGGAAGGGCGATCAGGTTCTGTTCCGCAACACCGGCAATACCAACGTCTATTTAAAAGGCGGAAGGCAATGCAATCCAAAGGATAAAAAGGACTGCAGGGAGCTTGATCCCCGTCGGCTATACGCAGGCAATGAGTGGTTGATGAAACCGCCTTTTCCGGGGCCATTTACCTATGACCTGGATGACGGCAATCAGGTGGTTACTCGTACTTTTGGTGATTAGTACAGAATAGTCCTTGTATCCTGATAATCTCAGCTTTGTGATGGCCGGGTTCTTATAGATTCTGTTTCCTTTTTTTGTTGCGCTTCACTTCGTTCAGCAGCAACCTACGTTAAAGTGGCTCTGGAATATAGGCTGCTGTTGAGCACAGCGAAGCGCAACCATTATCGCGTTACAGGGGCTCACAGGTTAATGGCCCGGTCAGAACAATCCCCCGGTGAACATCCAGTGACTCAGGAAGGACAACCCGGCATTTTGAACCATCGGGTAAAGCCACATCGAAAGTTCTTTTTCTGTCCAGAATTCTCGCCTGAAACAAGCCAAGGCTGTCCGTATCCGAAGTCCCGATCACCCCTTCCAGAAGTGCATTGCTGACCGGGTTGCCTTCCGGGTCCTCAAGCTGGCCGATTAACACCAGAACCTGCTCGATGTCCCAGCTGAGGGTTTGGATATTACCGGGATAAAGGGTAAATTCATGCTCAGCTTCGTCGTACTCAAAGTGACCTTCACCCTGTGGCCGGATAAAGACTTGGTAAGTGCTGAAGGGGGCCAGGCTGATCAGGGCGCTGTTACCAATGGTGCTATATCCCTGGCGCTGGCCGTTGATCCAGATATCAAAGCTGCCTCGCATTTTCCCATTCAGTTTGACCAGAAGGCCACTTTCGGTGCTTCCCCGGCCACCAAGAAATACGGACTCTCCATCGGTAATCAGGCTGGCGCTCAGCCGGCCTGAATAGGTGCTAACGGACGGTGCATCGTCAGTGCTCACGTGGTTAAGCCCGACGGATGTATCAAGATATTGGCCGTTAAAACGAATGCCTGCACTCACCGTTGAACTTTTTTCTGACTCTTCGGCAAATGCATCAATGGCCAGGTCATCCTGGAGCAGTTCCCGGTCATACCAGGTGGTTGCAAGGCGGTATTGTCTCTTTTGCTCTCTGGTTATGAGGCTCGGTTGCTCCTTTTTCAGTGTTCGTGTCTGGTGGCTGAGTTTGTTATATCCATAATAATGCCTCTGATTCAGTTCGATATTACCCAAAATGCTGAGATTGTTTTTTTCCCGGTCGCGGTTCTGGCTGACTTCGGTGCGAAAACGCAGTGCGAAATCCCCCAGGCTCCAAAGCATGCCGCTCCAGCTGATCGTGTCAGTGCGGGTTGTGCCAGCCTCTCCTTCCAGAGGGTGCTGTTGCTGGTAGACGCTTCGACGAAGCTCCAGGGAGCCACTGAACAGTGGCAGAGAAAAGCTGGCAGAACCTTGTTGAAAGCCATTATTAAGCAACTGAGGCCGGTTGCTGGCTCCCTCAGAAGATCCAAAGTGAATGGAAGTGCTGGAAAGACGCCGATAACTGAGTTGGGTGCTAAGGCGATGCCACTGTTTGAACAGATGGGAGGAATATCCAAACCGGCCCCTGTCAGCCAGCATGGCACTGACTCCCAGCTGGTAACTTTTTCCCAGTTTAAGCCAGGACAGCTCTGTCAGAGCCTCCTCGCTGCTGGCTGAGCCAGCGATAGACAGGCTACTGGTTTCATTGAGTCGGAAGTTGTAGCCCGTGCGGGTAACCAGTCCGTTTTGTAGAGTGGGCCAGACGCCTGTGACCTGGGGGTTGGCCCTTTGCCCCAGCTCAAAAAAGTACTGAGGGATGTCTGAAGGAGGAAGGAAGGTGGTTTTCACAAAGAAACGGGTTTCTTCATCCTGCAGAATGTTCCCATCGTAGACTTTAATGGTGATTTCATAAGCACCGGATGGAAAGCTTTGGGTATTGATCAGCTGATTACCCGCTTCCTGGAACTCAGTATGAATCAGTCTTCCATCACGGAGTACATCAACCCGGCCTCTATTGGTGCGGAAAACGGGCAGGCGGGTGCTTTGATTGAAGCCATCGTCCATCAGGGTTCTTGCTGAAGAGCCCATATGAACGCCAAGAAGGGTATGGTCAGGAGAAAATGTCAGGCCAAACCCCCGGCCGGGAATCAGTCCGGCATTGTAATAGAACCCCTGACGATCCGATGCCAGGGACAGGCTACGTATACCAAAACCCCGCTCTTTATCCTGATCCCAGCGGGACTCCAGGGATTTTTCACGGAAGGACAAGGTCGACTGGCCAAAGAATGTCCAGGTCTCACTGTCGGGTGAGTGACTGTCCCCGGAGGTGTGAGAGCCTGAAAACAGGAAATTTCCTGTTTGCAGAAAAGCCCCATCGGCACTTGAGGGAGGCAGAAAATGCAGGCCGGGCTGTCTGGGGGGAGGCAGGTAGTTTTTGTTAATGAGCAGTGTCAGTCGAAAGCGGGGTTCATCAAAGATTACCCCTGCCACATCAGGGTTGTATACAGGGCAATTGAGCCCTTCGCACAGAAAGTCATCGTGGCGGTCAAGGGGGCCGGAGAGGGCCTCAATCAACACTTCTTTCCGGCTGCTTTCCGGGATGTGCTTTACGACTTCGTCAGGGGTGGTGAATTCAATGGATTCCGGTGTGTAGACCACGGGTGTGGATATCAGAAAGCGTCCGCCAAAGAAAACATCGACTTTGGTTGTTTGGGGTTCTGTGAGCCGCTCGAACCCTTCGGGTATGCCACTTTCTTCAAAAATGGACTCTTCAGCTCCCCCCTCATCAGCTATTGCCGTTGTGCTGCATGTTTCAATAAAGAGTGGAGAAAGTAGGGCGGCCATCAGGGTAAGGTTTTTAATGCGCTTACTTAACCAGAGAAATCCGGTGTGTGAGCAGGCCTTATCCTTGTTGACGGCTATTAGTCGATAATTCTGGTTTTCCTTCACTATGGGCATTTGAGGGAGAATGATAAGGCAGTCCATTTCTCCCTTATCGGCGAGCCCGGTAGTTATTGCACTTCAAACGTCAGTCGCAGTGTCCCCCGGTACAGTCCGGCGCTGACTTTCTCGGCATCCTGCTTTAGAAGTGCAATCTGGAGGGTCAGGTTGTCCCTGCTGGAACAATCAGGGTGTTGGCTTCCGGTCAGGTTGGTAATGATTTCACCCGCTGTTACAGGGGAAAAGGTATGGAGGCCGGTTTTCAGGCTTACGTGATAATCAAGGCTTTCGGGCATGCTTGTGTTCTGCTTAAACAGCTCAAAAGCACCCTTCCGGGCGGACAGGCTTTCAACTTTCAGGTTGTAAAATCCTGGGGTGTTCCTGTAATAACAGAGTCTGACCTCTTTCCTGATGTCTTCCTGCCTGAAGGTACCCAGAGAAAGCTCACGGTCACCTCTGATACGGGTGATGGGGGGAATCCTGATTCGAATGATCAGGTTGTCTTCAAATAGCAGGTCCTGGTCTTTGTTTTTGACCGTCAGGTTAAGGTTTGCCTGGTACTCCCCCTGAGCCAGGTTCTCAAGGTTGCCAGTGCTCAGGATTTTCAGGGAGAGGAGGTTTTTTCCACAAACAGCAGAGGCATCGTCCAGATTGATGTCTTTCCCCACTTCTATTTTTACTGGTTGGCCATGGCTTGTCAGGTACAGCTCAATTGGGACGCTTCCCCGATGATTGGTGGCGGAAAAGGAGGTGTTGAACTGAGTGCTGTTCTTAACGTTAAACAGGTATTGAGGCTGAGGTGTTTTTTTTTTATCGATGAGGTTTTTTGTTTGAACACAGAAAGGCTGGAGGCTGTCAATCTGGCTTTGTTGTCCGTCCCATTCGAGGATAATTTCTCTGGGTAGGCCTTCCAGCTGTATCGTTTCTTCAGCGTTCAGTGATTGGATCAAGCCAGCTATAGTCAGAAAAACAAACGTTGCAACAGATGGTAAGAATAATAGCTTGTTCTTGTTCTGTTTTTTCTTCCAGGGATCCAACCAGGAGGAGGTAGGCGGCATTTATTGACATCCAAGTCAGTAGTGGTTGATATATTTATCTTACTATATGGATTTTTATCTATAGTAAGTAGTTTAAGTCAGCTATGAAATAATAGTTGCTTTCTATTGCTTTCTATTGCTTTATGGAAGGAACTTTGGGCTTGTTAAAGCCCAAAGTGTGGCGGTAACTCAGGTTTATTCTGGTTTGACTTTAAGTGTCAGAGTGGTATTTAGCGTATCTGCGCCTGCTTCTTTAGCTGTATTAGGCCTGGTTTTGGCAATCAATGTAGAGTTAAGATTACTACAGGCAGATTGTGAGGTTTGCGTTGAGATTTTTTCTAACTTTCCTCTGTTAATGACTTTCTCTTGGGTTCCTTTATCCTTGCTGGCATAGTAGATGTCGATTGGCAAGGCAGTGCTTTTATCAGCATTAAATACATAGAATTCTGACTTCAGCCCATCAACCTGTGAGGCCGGTAAACTCTTATCAAAGTCTGGTATAGCTCCTTCAATGGATAACTTCAACCCTTTGTTGGTATTGTTATACATACAAAAGTCCACCTGATCTTCAACTACCTGTTCTGGATTTTCAGGATCAATGTTCAGTTTAAGGCTGCTGTTAAATCCATTAGTCCCAGGGTTCCCATTTTGAGTTATTCCAAAGCTTTCCTCAATAGTTACTTCTACATCGATATTAATGGAGTCTGCCGCCAATGCATACTGTCCGATGGTAGTGATCAGCGCAGCCGCAGCGATGGTTCTGGTTGATTTAAAACGCATTATTTTCTCCCAAGATTGGCTTTCTGGTTATTGACCCGTGAGTTATTCATGGCCTTTCGTGGACTTTGAGGGCTTTCTTGGAAAAAAGTTCCGCATAAAAAAAGAAAAAACAGGCTGGATAACTCATTGAATAGAAGTGATTGATTTATCGAAGGAATTTCTTTGCCTGATCGTTTCGCTTATTATCCGTTCCACTTTTAAAAAATACCGGGGGCTGCAATGCTCGATGTTGTGCTTTATCAACCTGAAATTCCTCCGAATACCGGCAATATCATTCGCTTATGCGCCAATACCGGCTTTCGTCTTCATCTGATCCGGCCTCTGGGTTTTGAGCTGGATGATCAGCGCCTGAAGCGGGCCGGTCTGGATTACCATGAGTACGCCCCGTTGAAGATTCATAAGGATTTTCAGGCTTTTATTCAATCGGTAAAACCACAGAGAGTGATGGCTCTGAGTACCAAAGGGCGTTGCACCTACAGTGACTGTGAGTTTATGCCAGGAGATGCTCTAATGTTTGGACCGGAAACTCGCGGATTGCCTGCTGATATTCTGGAGTCGTTGCCTCCTGAACAGGTACTGAGACTGCCCATGCTGGCACAGAGCAGGAGCCTGAATCTGTCCAATACGGTGGCGGTGGTGGTCTATGAAGCCTGGAGACAGTTGGGCTTCAATGGAGGTCAGTAGTTCGGCTCCCGTTTGGGAGCCGACCGGATGATTGCCGTGCTTAATTGACGGCTTCTGGAGCACCCTGCTGTTCCAGTGCCTGCATGTACAGGGCGTCGAAGTTGACCGGAGCCAGCATCAGTGGAGGGAAGCTGCCACGCAGAACCAGGTTGTCAACGGCTTCGCGGGCGTAGGGGAACAGAATGTTCGGGCAGAAAGCGCCCAGAGTGCGGTGCAGCTCTTCTTCACCCAGCCCCTTGGCCAGGAAAACACCTGCCTGGTGCACTTCTGTTACAAATGCGGTTTCCTTACTCTCTTCAGAGCCATTTTCAACGGTGACCGTCAGGGACAGAACGACCTCATACAGCCCTTCTTCCAGTGGCCGGTTGCTGGTGCTCAGGTCCAGTTTGACCTCAGGCTGCCATTGCTTCTGGAAGATTTCCGGTGCCTTGGGGGATTCAAAGGACACATCCTTCATATAAATACGCTGAAGGGCAAATTGCGGTTGTTCCTGCTGGTTCTCAGCCATTTTCATTTCCTTGGTTTTAGACGTAATAAGCGATGTTTATCGGAGGCAATTCTACTGCAAAAGTGAAAAACCGCCATTGATGGCGGTTTATTTTTAGCGGTTTACTTTTTAACCACTGGCAGATTGTCGGACGTCCAGGTGTTCATTCCCCCCTGGAGTCGGACAACATTGGTGATGCCTGCTGCTTTCAGGGTTTTGCCCGCCGAGCCACTGTGTTGCCCCATGGCGTCAACAATAATAAGGCTTTTGTCGCCATGCTTTTCCAGCTCTGATGCCCTTTCTTTCAACTTCAGATGGGGAATATTGATGGCGTTGACAATGTGTCCTTTGGAAAAATCCGCCTTTTCCCGGACATCCACAACAACGGCCTTGTCCTGATTTACCAGCAGTGTCAGCTGTCCGGTGGAGATAGTCTGGCCGCCCTTGCGCATTTCCGTGAAGGCCAGGGCACTGGCCAGGGCCACGAGCGCGCCGATATGCAGGGGGTGGTTGATCACAAACTCGATAAATTGTTCCATGCCAAAAAGCTGTCAATCTGTAATATTGAAGGAGGGGAGTATACTGTTCCAGTGTCAGGAAAGTAAGCGGATGATTAGGATTCTTTCCCAGCTTATGACAAAGCTATGGAAGAGCGCTTACTTACCACAAGACGGCAGTAGTTATCGACGGTTGTCAGAGATAATCACAGGTTGACGGCTTTTTTGTCCCTGTTTTTTCAAAAGGGCATAATCACTGGAAACCGGCGGCGAAGCAGGTAGAATGCGACACCACTCTCTATATACAAGCCTCTATTCAAGCCTTTATACCGCAAGGTTGAACCCATGACTGACAAGCGCATCCCAACAGCCCTGATTATTCTCGATGGCTATGGCCATCGCGAAGCAACCGAAAGCAATGCTATCTATGCCGCCAGTACGCCGGTGATGGATCGTTTGCAGAAAGAGAATCCTCACAGTTTTGTCTCCGGTTCCGGGCTGGATGTAGGCCTGCCTGACGGCCAGATGGGCAACAGTGAAGTGGGCCATATGAACCTTGGGGCTGGCCGTGTTGTCTATCAGGACTTCACCCGCATCACCAAGTCCATTCAGGACGGTGATTTTTTTGAAAATCCCGCGTTTACCAATGCTGTGGACAAAGCCGTTGCCGCTGGCAAGGCGGTGCATATCATGGGGTTGATGTCTCCTGGTGGCGTGCACAGCCATGAAGATCATATTCACGCCATGGTTGAGCTGGCGGCAAAGCGGGGAGCCAAAGCAGTCTATGTGCATGCGTTTCTTGATGGCCGGGATACCCCTCCCCGCAGCGCAGAAGCCTCTCTGGCAAAGTTGGATGAGGCACTGAAAAACAAGGGCATTGGCCGGATTGCCAGTCTGATTGGCCGTTACTATGCCATGGATCGTGATAATCGTTGGGAGCGGGTTCAGGAAGCGTATGACCTGATCACCGATGGCAAGGCGGAATATACGGCTGCCACCGCTGTGGAAGGGCTGAAAGCCGCTTATGAGCGGGATGAAAACGACGAGTTTGTGAAAGCCACTGTGATTGGCGACCAGCCCGCTGCCCTGAACGATGGCGATGCCCTGGTATTTATGAACTTCCGTGCTGACCGTGCCCGGGAAATTACCCGCGCCTTTGTGGAAAAAGACTTTGATGGTTTCCAGCGCAGTCGTAAGCCAGAGCTGGCCGGTTTTGTCATGCTGACCCAGTATGCCGCCGATATTGATACAGTCTGTGCTTTCCCGCCAGCAGAACTTCCCAATACTCTGGGTGAGTACATGGAGAAGCTGGGCAAGACCCAGCTGCGTATCGCGGAAACGGAAAAATACGCCCATGTGACCTTCTTCTTCAGCGGTGGCCGTGAAGCGCCTTTCCAGGGAGAAAGCCGGGTGCTGGTGAACTCCCCCAAAGTCGCCACCTATGACCTGCAGCCGGAAATGAGCGCTCCGGAAGTGACCGACCGGCTGGTGGAAGAAATCCGCAGTGGACAGCATGACTTGATCATTTGTAACTATGCCAACTGCGATATGGTGGGACATACCGGTGTCTTTGATGCTGCCGTGAAAGCGGTAGAGGCTGTTGATGAGAGCATTGGTCGTGTGATTGCTGCCCTGGAAGAGGTGGGTGGACAATGCCTGATTACGGCGGACCATGGTAATGCTGAGCAGATGCAGGATCCATCCACAGGGCAGGCTCATACTGCTCATACCTGTGAGTTGGTGCCTCTGGTTTATTCCGGACCAAAGAACATCACGCTGAACAACGGTATTCTTTCGGATCTGGCTCCCACTCTGCTGGACCTGATGGAGATTCCTCAGCCGGAAGAGATGACGGGCAAGTCACTGCTGGTGTGAGCGGCTTTAACGTTATTTAAAAAGCGATAGATTGTGGATAAGTGTGGTTTCACACTTATCCACAGAGAGACAGGCCGAAATATCAGGCCACAATGTCCAGCAGCTCAACCTCAAAGATCAGTGTGGTGTAGGGGCCAATGGCACCACCGGCACCGCGCTCACCATAAGCCAGGTTGTAAGGCACGAACAGGCGCCACTTGGAGCCCACATTCATCATCTGCAGGGCTTCTGTCCAGCCTGCGATAACACCGCCCACCGGGAACTCCGCAGGTTCACCGCGCTGAACGGAGCTGTCAAATACTGTTCCGTCAATGAGGGTCCCGTGGTAATGAGTCCGCACGGTGGAGGAGCGGGTGGGTTTGTCACCATTGCCTTCTGCCAGCACCTGGAACTGCAGGCCGGAATCCGTCACCTGAACTTCATCCCGCTTGGCATTTTCTGCCAGGAATTTTTCACCCTCAGCGGCCAGTACTTTCGCTTTCTCCGCTTCTTCTGCCTGGAGGCGCTGCTGCATTTCGCTGAATGCTGCGTGCAGGTCGGCCTGGGAAACCGCGCTTTCCACTCCATTCAGGGAGTCGGCCAGACCGGCCAGAACGGCATCGATAGAGAGGCCGGCAATAGGGTTGGAGGAGAGCTGATCGCCCATCTGGCGGCCGATGCCGTAGCTCACCCGCTCTTCCATGGTTTGGTATTTATCAGTCATTCAGTGTCAACTTCGTTAGTGAATGGAGCCAGCGGGCGAGTATATCACGGTTACAGGGAAATCAGCTCACCTTCCCGGGTCACCTCCCAGGTGCCCAGGTCCCGGGCAAGGTCAATGGTGCCATCGTAGAATTCACTGGCTTCCTGTTGAATGACTTTGACACTGGCAGGTCCGGCCTTGGCTGATAACCGGTAGCGGCCACTGAAATGGGTAAGGATAAGGTTAGGGACCCCGCTTTTCTGTGCGGCTTCGGCCACCATTCTGGCTGAACTGTGCATCCATGTGGAGCCCACTTTCTGCAGCACTTCATCGGTCATGGTGGCTTCATGCACCAGAAGATGGGCTTGCATCAAGGCATTGATCAGCAGTTCCGGCTGGTCATTGTCACCGGCAATCACTGCAACCCTGCTGTTGGGCGGTGGCTGCATCACCTGTTCCGGGTGAATGATGGAGCCATCTTCCAGAGTGACGGATTCTCCTCTCTGCAGACTGCCCCAGAGGGGGCCTCTAGGTACGTTCAGATGCTCCAGGCGATTCTGGTCCAGCTGGGTGCTGACGGTTTTTTCTATAAACCGGTAAGCAAAAGAGGGAACTCTGTGGGACAGTTCATGGGCGGTGACTGAAAAGGCACTGTCGTGATACTCAAAGCCCTCGTGATCCGTTTTCTGAAAGTGCAGTTCAAAAGGCAGGTCGGTCACGGCAGCGTAATGCAGGGCCGCCTCCACAAACGGTTGAACACCGTCCGGTGCACAGATGGTCAGGGGGGCTGTGCGTCCCTGCATGCTGGCGGAGGTGAGCAGCCCGGGTAAACCGTACATATGATCCCCATGGACATGGGTGATAAACACTGCTTTAAGGTTATTGAGGGTATAGCGACAGCGCAGCAGCTGGTGCTGGGTGCCTTCACCACAATCCACCAGATACCATTGTTTGCTGTCGTCAATGGCCAGAGCCAGTGCGGTGACATTGCGTTCGGTGGTGGGGGTGCCTGCGGAGGTACCCAGAAAGGTCAGTCTCATGGAGCCGCCATTAATGCATTGAGATTTTTATGGTAACCCAGACTGGCTTGCTTGAATATTCAGACTCTTCTTTATCAGAGCAACGATGGCGGCAAATGGTATTGTCAGTATGGCTGACGGTTTGGTTACAACGTTAACCCCATTGAACTGCTATACAAGCTTCTTGTTGCTTGGTAAGGAGGGCGTTCAATGAATATTAATATTCCACCAGCTGTAACGACTGGCTCAATGCAAACAGCGGGTTCTTCTGAGCCGATTGCATCAACATCCCGAGTTAGTGGTGTTTTACCCACTGTTTCTTTATCAAGAGTGAGAGCTGTTGAGCATTCTGCCAGCGCGTTGCAGGGTTCTGAAATGGTCACGCCTCCAATTGGAGCTGGTGAGAGTGACTTTGTTGATGTCAGGGCTGGAAAGCAGGGAGTAAGAAAGCGAAAAGCGGAGCCTATGGAGCAAGAAACTGAAGCAGTAGCCAAAAAAGTAAAAGTTTCACAGAAGCGCTTTTCTCCACATGCTGATGGAAGAAATGTGCTTTTTATACATTCAGAGGCTCTCCAAAAAACGGCTGTAGTCAGCTATCTGAAAAGTCAGAAAAATAATTTGAAGAGGCAGTTTACAGAAAAGCATAACAGGCAAAAGCCTGTAAGTTCAGATCAACTGGTAGAGTGGAGTAAGTTAATAAAGATGAAAGTTGGAGATGTTGATGAGTTTGTCAGACTTGTTATTAAGGCCTCAACACCTGAGGATTGGAGTGAGAAGTTTGATGAATTAATGGATTTTGTGGTGATTGTGGACGACGCCAGGCAATTGATCAAAACGGAAAAAGAGCTGGGAAGTTTGGCATTTTGACAGGCCGACCAAACAATATACTGGTCAGCCAGCCAGGAAGCCAGAAAGCCTGCCATTGATTTCATCCAGAGCTTCAGGATGGTGCCAGGCTTTTTGAATCTGGCTGACCAGGTCTTCATTGAGCCGTTTGCTGTTAATGATGCCTGCCATCTCTTTTTGTCCCATGCATTGCCCCTGTAAGCCGGTGCACAACGTACTCAGGGCTTGCAGCTGGTCAAACAGAGAGGTGGATGCCAGGGACTGACTGTCTATATGATCAATGGCATTCAAGGTTCTGGAGTGGAAGTGCCAGTGTTTTCCCAGCACTTTGAACACCTTGCGACAGGCTTCGGACTCATTGCCTTTGGCCGAATTCAGTTGTTCACACCAGCTCGTCTGTTCTTCCACTGACCATGCCCGCATCAGCAGACCAAAATCCCGCTGGGTGAAAGCCGGATTGAATCTCTGGAGTTTCCGGAATGCCTGTAGCCTGGGTCGGATACCTGACCATTCCATGTAAAGGCGCCCAAGGTCATCACAGAGCTGCTGGTAGTCTGAAGGGCTGTTGAGCAAGCCTGCTTCGCTCAGTTGTTGCTCCGTAACAGTGCCGGTCAAAGGTGGGGTTAGCTCCAGACAGTCTGAAGGATTTTGATTGCTCTCGGGCTCGTGTATTTCAGGGCGGGGAGTTTCCAGACTCCACTCAATGATGCCCCTGTGGTCTGGGGAGTGCGCTTCCGGTGAATTGCTCTTGTGCTTTTTAAAAAAGAGTTTGCTGACAAAATGGGCGAACCTTTCTTTGGGCATATTGGCAAGTCCTTTCCATAACGATCCGTAAGATAAAATCAGCCTGTGTTTTTACTCTAGTGCAGGAAAGCGCTTGTACCCAAACAATCTCTCTGAGATGGTCGGGCTCTGATCGCTTCTGTGCCTTTTTCAGTTGCGCTTCACTACGTTCAGCTGCAACCTACGTTAAAGTTGCTCAACCTGGAGGCCTTACAACCTTCTTATGCAACGCCTGCAGTAGGTTGCTGCTGAGCACAGCGAAGCGCAACAAAAGCCCTGAGGGGCAACGCATTGAAAAAATACGGCTCTCTCCTGCTTCATTGACATCTGACAAGATAAATAGAACAAGTGCTCCATATACTCAGGTCAAACCCAATAACAATGAGAACCTGCAGGAGGAGAGCTCCATGGCCAACCGTCATAGCGACCCTATTCGAAACCTGGCCCTGCTTGGACATGCGGGCAGTGGCAAGTCCACCCTGGTGGAAGCCCTGCTGCAAAGAGCGGGTAATAAACCGCTTCAGGAAGGGCAGGGCAGGGGGACCCCCATCACCGATTTCACCCGGCAGGAGCAGGAGGCCGGGCACTCTCTGGAAACAGCGCTTTTTCACCTCAACCACCACCAGACCCGCATTAACCTGATTGACACCCCTGGAAACCCGGACTTCTTTGGCCGGGCCATGAGCATTCTGCCCGCTGTTGAGTCGGCAGGGCTGGTGGTCAATGCCAAACAGGGTGTTGAACGGGTAACCCGCAAGGCTTTTGAACTGATGCAGCAACGGGACAAGTGCGGGCTGATTATTATCAATCACTGTGATGCTTCTGAAGCAAAAGCAGAACAAACCCTTCTGGAACTGCAGCGGTTATTTGGCAGTTGCTGTCTGCCTATCAACCTGCCCTCGAAGGATGGCTCCCGGGTGGTGGACTGCTATTTCAGTCCGGAATACAACGCGGAAGTCGCTTTCAGCTCGGTGACCCAGGCCCATGACACGCTTGTTGAGCAGGTGATCGAAATGGATGAAGGGTTGATGGAGCTTTATCTGGAGCAGGAACAGAGCATTGAGCCGGCCCAGCTCCATGATCCCTTTGAACAATGCCTGAGGGAAGGCCATTTGCTGCCGGTGTGTTTTGTGTCAGCCAGAACCGGGGCAGGCCTGGGTTTGCTGCTGGATATTATTGCCGAGTTGATGCCCACGCCCTGGGAGGGAAATCCCCCGCTGTTTATGAAAAAGGCTGTGGGCGAAGAGGCGGGTGGAGCACCCGTTGAAGTGGTTTCAGATCCTGACCGCCATACCATTGCCCATGTCTTCAAGGTGGTGACGGACCCTTTTGTGGGACGAATGGGTGTCTTCCGTATCCATCAGGGAACCATTCACAATGGCAGCCAGCTGTTCGTGGGAGAGGATAGAAAAGCTTTTCGGGTCAACCATCTTCTGAAGCTTCAGGGAGCAGAGCATATTGAAGTAGACAGTGCCGGCCCGGGGGAGATCTGTGCAGTGGCCAAGGTTGACAGCATTCACTTTGATGCGGTGCTCCATGACTCTCACGATGAAGACCACTTCTATCTGAAACCCCTAGGTTTTCCTCCCTCCATGAGCAGCCTGGCGATTACCCCGGTTCGTCACGGCGATGAGCAGAAGCTTTCCGATATTCTGCATAAGGTGCTGATTGAAGATCCGAGCATCCGGCTGGAACATAACGAGCAATACAATGAAACCATTATCAGTGGCCTGGGGGATGGTCATCTGCAGGCGGTTCTGGCACGAATGAAGGAAAACCATGACCTGGAAGTCAGAACTTCCGAGCCTGGCATTCCTTATCGCGAAACCATTCAGAAGCCTGCGGAAGGCCATCATCGACACAAAAAGCAGAGTGGTGGTGCCGGACAGTTTGGCGAGGTCTTCCTCAGAATAGAGCCCCTGGAAAGAGGCGCCGGTTTTGAGTTTGCCAGCGAAGTGGTGGGAGGCGCGATTCCCGGTCCGTTTATTCCAGCGGTTGAGAAGGGGGTTCTTGAAGTAATGAACTCGGGTGCCATAGCTGGCAGCCCCATGCAGGATATTCGCGTGGTGGTTTATGACGGCAAGCACCACAGTGTGGACTCCAAGGAAATTGCATTTGTCACTGCCGGTCGAAAGGCGTTTCTGGATGCGGTCAGTCAGGCCAGTCCGGTCATCCTTGAGCCCTATGTGAGCCTGGAAGTAAGGGCACCGGACTGGAGTGTGGGTGATATTACCGGCCATCTGGCGTCAGACCGGGGAATGGTGACCGGCACCGAAGCCCTTGATAATGGCTTTGTCTGTGTTCGGGCAGAGATCCCCCTGGCCAGTATGTCCGGCTATAGCAACCTGTTGAAATCCATTACCTCCGGTGAAGGTGAGTTTGTTATGGAGCTCAGCCATTATGAAGCGGTGCCTGCGGATATCCAGAAGGCATTGATTCGCTCAGATCAAACGCTCCATTAAAGGCTGAGTTTTTCCTGCCTCCCCCCTGTTCCCATGCCAGAGCATGGGAACAGCCTTATCTTATTTGAGCCCTCCCTTTTCTGTATCTGTCCCCCAATAACAGGCATACTGGTGCCTTGACCCCTTTGATCGACTAAGAATTCTCAATGAATAGACCCACCCGTTATGCTTTCCTGGCAACCCTGGTGGCCGTTTTGCTCACTGGTCTGCCCACGGCTGGTTACAGTGCAGGTAATGCCGCCCTGGAAAAAAACAGTCCCACAAAAACACAGACGGAGGCAGACATCAGGGAGATCAGCAGCGATATTGAGCAGATCAAGAAAATGCTGAAAGTCCTGAATAAAGAGCGAACGTCTGCCCAGGCATTGATTCAGAAAAACGATGAAGCCATCAGCCGGTTGAACCGGGAGGTTCTCTCCCTGGAAAAACGCCTGGAGGAGGGGCAGGACGAGATAAAAAAGCTCCAAAGCCGTCAGCAGGAACTGACGGCCAGAAGTGAAGAGCAGAAGCAGGCTGTCGCTGCCAGCCTGCGTTCCCTGTACCTGTCCAGTGGCGACAGCCGGATTAAGTTGTTGCTGAATCAGGAAGACCCGGAAGCGGTGTCCCGGCAATTGGTTTATCTGGAAGTGCTTCAGGACGCTCAACTAAAAGCGGTGCGTGAATTCGAACAGACCATTGATGATCTGAATTCGGTTGAGCAGCAACAGCAGGCGCTGTTAACCCGGTTATCCCAGGAAAAGCGGCAGCTTGCCCAGAGAAAAAAGTCGCTGGTCAGCCAGCAGGCGGAGCGAAAAAAACTGCTGGCTAAGCTTGGCAGCCGTTATCAGTCCGGGGGCAAGGAGTTAACCCGCCTGGAGCAGCAACGCAAAAAACTGGAGCAGGTGCTGGCCTCCATCAAAAGCCAGCCTGTCAGTGGTGGTCGTCCTTTCAAAGCCCTCAAAGGGAAAATGCCCTGGCCGGTGAAAGGCAAGGTGCTCTTTGGCTTTAATGAGAAACATCCGGAAACCCGAATGCGCTGGCAGGGGATGTTTATTCAGGTGAAGGCGGGATCACCGGTCAAAGCGGTACATGATGGCCGAATTATTTTTTCGGACTGGTTGCGAGGCTATGGCTTGTTGACCATTGTCGATCATGGCCAGGATTATCTGACCCTGTATGCCCACAACCGGTCCCTGCTGATGAGTGAGGGCGAGTCTGTCCTGGCCGGGGAAACCCTGGCGCTCAGTGGCCAGACCGGTGGCCAGCTCAATGAAGGTCTCTATTTTGAAGTCCGTCATAAAGGCAACCCCCAGAACCCGTCGCTCTGGCTGAGACGGTAACGTCTTTTATTTTCCTTATTCACAGGCTGCTGAAACCCGAAATGGGGGCTTAAAGGGTGTGCAAAGAAATAACGGCATTCGCGGATATCTGCAATACTCCCTGAAGCCCACTTCCAGACCTGTTCTGGAGTTTCGAGTCATTGAACCGATAACCTACTCGACAAACAGTTGATCTTTAGTGATGCCCTAGGGGCACGAGTACAGCCGCTATACTTCTCTGACTCTAATAAAGCACGCAGGAGCTTTCATGATTTTGACCTTTCATTCTAACCGGCTATTCAAAGCGGAAAGGCTCCTCAGAGCATTTACTCTGGTGGCGGTTGCCTGTTTTACGTCGGTTTCCTGGGCAGCCCCGGTTGGGGAGGAGGCTCCGGCCGCTCCTGAAAAAACAGCTCCGGTGAAAGTGGCCCCGGCAAAAGAGAGTGAAAAACCGGTAACAGCGGAGGCTGGGCAAGAGAAAGCGGCAGCCCCCCAGGCAAAGCTGCCTCTTGAGGATCTGCGGACATTCACTGAAGTGATGCAGCGAATCAAGAAAGCCTATGTTGAGGAAGTGGATGACCGAACTTTGCTGGAGAATGCCATCCAGGGCATGCTCAGTGGTCTTGACCCCCATTCTGCTTACCTGAAGCCCCAGGATTTTAAAGAGCTGGAAGAAAATACCTCCGGTGAGTTTGGTGGGCTGGGTATCGAAGTGGGCATGGAAGACGGTTTTATCAAAGTCGTCAGCCCCATTGATGATACCCCCGCCTCAAAGGCAGGTGTCCAGGCCGGGGACCTGATTATCAAACTGGATGATGTGTCCGTTAAGGGGCTGACCCTGATGCAGTCCGTTGAAAAAATGCGGGGTAAGGCTGGCACTCCCATCAAGCTGACCATTGTTCGTGAGGGTGAACAAAAACCTCTGGAGATTTCTCTGAAGCGGGCCGTGATCAAGGTTCAGAGTGTTAAAGCCAAAACCCTGGAAAGTGGCTATGGCTACATTCGCATCAGCCAGTTTCAGGCTGATACCGGCAAAGAGCTGGTGGAAAGCCTGAACAAACTGAAAAAAGACCAGAAAGACCACAAGCTTAACGGCCTGGTGCTTGATCTCAGGAACAACCCTGGCGGGGTTTTACAGGCCGCAGTGGGGGTGGTTGATGCCTTTATCAAGAAAGGCCTGATTGTTTATACGGAAGGAAGGATTCCCAATTCGGAACTGCGTTTCAACGCCACTTCAGACGACCCATCTGAAGGAGTGCCTCTGGTGGTATTGATCAATGGTGGCTCGGCTTCTGCTTCTGAAATTGTTGCCGGAGCCCTTCAGGACCACAGTCGCGCGGTATTGCTGGGCACCCAGTCGTTTGGCAAGGGGTCTGTGCAAACCGTTCTGCCCCTGAGTGTCGACTCTGCAAAAGGGTTGAAGTTGACCACGGCTCTTTATTATACCCCCAAGGGGAGGTCCATCCAGGCAGAAGGCATCAAGCCTGATATTGTGGTGCAAAGAGCCAAGGTGACACCTATTGATGCCCCGGCACAATATAAAGAGGCAGACCTTCAGAGGCATCTTTCCAATGGCAGCTCCAGTGGCAAGAAGGCCGATGATAAGCGCAAGCCGAAAAAGTCAAAGGTGAAAGACAAGGCTGAGGAAGACATTGCCAAACAGCTTGCCCAGGACTTTCAGCTGAGCCAGGCATTGAATGTGCTTAAGGGCATGCATATCAATGCCAAGGCGGCTCCGAAATCCGAAACGGCGTTGGCGGTGACACCAGTGAAAGCGGCTGCAGTCAACTCAGTCAATAAGAAAGCGCCATAGGCTCTTCCACTTCTGCAGCTTTCATTACCTGTTGGTGAAGGCTGCCAGCCTGCATATTGCATGCAATATGCAGGCTAGAACCGATAAGAGACTCCGAGACTGATCATAGGCTGCCAGCGGGCATTAGCAGGGTCAGAAAACCCCTCTTTCAGAATGGATTTCAGGCTGTTCACCGATGGGCTGACCACCGTGGGAGCCTCCTGCTCTGTTTCATAAAAAGCGCCGATGTCTACCCGCACACCCAGGTCTCTGGTTTCATCCACCAGCTTTTTCCAGCCGACGCCGAGATAGGCTTTATTGTTGTAGCGGACCAGATTTGATTCCCCGGCCGGGCTGTGAAAACTGCCTGCCGACATGCTGAAGTTGTTGTTGAATGGCTGGTAGTCAATGCGCAGTCCCCTGGCCGTATCTGCCGGGGTGATGGAGTGGTTGCTGAGGGCAATGGATGAGGCTTTCATGGGCAGGTTGAGTTCTGCCTCTGTTATTCCTTCGCTATGGACCGGTGGTGGAAAGGACTCCTCGGCTTCTTTACTGTCTGTCTCGGCTGTTGCCTGGCCTGCAGCCATAAGTATCCCTGCACTGACCAATAAGAGCTTCAGTCGCGTTTTTTTTGTCCTGAGTCCGGGCAACAACTGATGGTCATTCATTACACCTTTCCCTCCGTGACCGGGAAGTGGGTGGCTGGATAACAGGGATTGCGAATGTGAGTCGTTTTTATCTGTCAGCCAGGATGACTTTTTTGATGTTACTCTTATCCTCCCCGGATTTTTTACAAGAATCAACTATTCTTCAAAAGATCTTTTTTGAGCCCGGTTATGGTGCATTTTTGTGCTCCCATGAGCACCAATAGTAAACGGTTGATCGAGCTTTTTATCAGGGAGTACGCCATATATAAACGATCGTTTTGTTTTCTAGGTATTTTTCGTAAATCCTTCTGAAGTAACCACTCTGATGCAGCAAACATCCCGCTGATAGACTTAGCCCCTTTTTTTCATGACTGGCTGTGGATAAACCCATGCAGATTCAAAATATGCCCGAATTCGGTGCAGTGCCTCCCGCCGAAATGGCAAAACTGGCAGAGCAGGCTGCGGTCGGCAAAGCGAAGAAGCACCCTGAAATCACCATTGTCCTGGCGATTCTGGCGGGTGTCTTTATTGCTATCGCAGGTATGTTCTACACCGTGGTGACGGCGGGCTCTCAGGGAATGCCCTATGGAATGGCTAAATTAATCGGTGGCATTGTATTCAGCACCGGTTTAATCCTGGTCATTCTCTGTGGTGCAGAACTGTTTACCAGCAGCACACTGCTGTTGATGGGCAAGGCCACTGGGCGGTTGAAGTTCTCTGAGATCATCAAAAACTGGACACTGGTCTATTTCGGTAACATGGTCGGTTCTCTGCTGTTTGCAGCACTCATTGTCGGGGGCGGTGTCTGGGAAGGAGGCCATGGTCTGGTTGGGCTGTCGTCCATGTACATAGCCAAGGCAAAACTGGGGCACACTTTCGGTCAGGCCCTGGTGCTGGGTATTCTCTGTAATATTCTGGTGTGCCTGACCTATTGGCTGACCCTCAGTTCCCGTACAGCGGTGGGTAAGATGTTTGCCTGTATTCTTCCGGTTGCAGCTTTTATTGCTGCAGGTTTTGAGCACTCCGTGGCTAACATGTACCTGCTCCCAATGGGTTACATGGTTAAGACCCTGGCGGGGCCAGAGTTCTGGCATGCCATTGGGTATACGGCTCAGGATTTTGCCGCCATCAATTTCACCAACATTATTCTGTTTAACCTGATTCCGGTTACTCTGGGGAACATCATTGGTGGGGGTGTCATGGTTGGTTTAAGTAACTGGTTTGTGCATCTGCGGGAGAATGGCTGAAGCTGCCACACCAGGAAAAACGGTCATTGGGGAGTATTGAGTGGCTTGTTCAGTTGATTGCCAAAGGAAGGGGGCATAAACCAGCTGCCACAGAAAGCGATGCCACCTGCCAGTAGCATCATCAGCAGAGGGGCCCACTCCACCCCCTGTTGATGAAAGAATTCCAGAAGGTAAGGGGTTCCCCCTCCAAAAAGACCCACTCCGATATTGACGCTGATGGCTACCCCGGTATATCTGACCGGGGTTGTAAAAAGCTCTACAGCCGATACCTGATAACAGCCGTTGGCAATAGACGCCGGAATCAGGGTGAGCAGGGCGACCAGCCAGAAGGTGCCGGCAATAAAAGCATGGAAAGCCGGCTGGGCAACCAGAATCAGTAGAATGCCACCGGTCGTGAGAACGCTTTTCCTTCCCGTGATATCGGACAGACAGCCTGAGGCCAGTGTCAGGGCTGACAGAGAGAGCATAGTCAGGGTGCTGAGGAGGTAAACGGCCGTTGAATCGTTGTTCAGATGCCTGACTGAATAGGCCGGGAGGTACATATACAGGGCAACCATAATGGCTGCGGCGGATGACAGTGACGTGGCTGTGAGAACGCTTCTGGCATGGTGTTTGATCAGAGTGATGACCGGCACCCGGACAATGCCCCTTTGATGAATTATCTGAGTGAAAACAGGGGTTTCTGAAATGCTTCGACGCAGAAAATAGCCCAGGATACCCACGGCACTTCCGGCAACAAAAGCCAGCCTCCAACCCCAAGCGGTTACCTGTTCCGGTTCCAGCAGGGCATTGACCAGGACGCCTGCGGTGGATGCCATAACCAGCCCCATAACCGCAGAGGCAACAATTGCAGAGGTTACCCGACCTCTAATCCTGGGGGAAATATGCTCAGCGGCAAAGACAATGGCGCCAGGCAGCTCACCTCCCACAGAAAAACCCTGTACCAGTCTCAGGCCTCCCAACAGGGGTAGTGCGGAATAGCCCAGTATCTCAAATCCGGGTAACAGCCCTATAGCCAGTGTTGAAGTGGACATCATGATGATGGACAAACGAAATAACCGCTTGCGACCTATCCGGTCTCCAAAGTGGCTGAACAGGACACCGCCAACAGGCCTTGCCAGGTAACCCACCCCATAGACAGCGAACAGCCAGAGAGCATTGCTGCTCTGTGAAGGCGAAAGGAAAACGTCCATCATGGGGGGCAGAAACACCATCAGGATAGCGAAGTCGTAAAACTCCAGAACAGCGCCCAGGCAGGTAATGAAAACCAGTTTTTTAATCATGACAGTCAGTGGTTGTCAGAAAAGCATTTTTATTTTCCAGTGCATGGAGTTTAATGGCTTTTGTGGAGTTTGCCCGGAAGAAGTCCGATGAGTGGCACACAAGCGTTTTTTGCACAACGATGAAAAAGGCTCATTACCCGGAAACATACCCTCAGCCTGTGGTGGCTGTTAGACACTGTTCGATAAAGAGACAAGTATGAAAGCAGTAGGCATTTTCTGTGGCGCCAATGATGGGGTCAGACCGGAATACTATCGGGCCGCAGAGGCTCTTGTGGATCACCTGGTGAGCCAGGAAATCACCATTGTCTATGGAGGTGGTAACGTTGGCCTCATGGGGGTGGTGGCCAATCGAGCCCTGGCCAGGGGCGGAAAGGTGATTGGTGTTATTCCCCAGGCTCTGGTGGATCTGGAGCTTGTGCATAACGGACTTTCGGAGCTGATTCTGGTTGAAAACATGCATGATCGAAAAGCCAGAATGAGTGAGCTTTCCGATGCCTTTATTGTTCTGTCCGGAGGCTCTGGCAGCATGGATGAGTGGTTTCAGGAAGTGACTCTCAGGCAGGCCGGGTATCATGACAAAACCTGCTCCCTGTTGAATACAGCCGGTTATTATGACCATCTGCTGGCCTGGCTGAAACACTCTGTTCAGGAAGGCTTTTTAAAACAACACTGGTTTGACCGCCTGATTGTAGAGGAGTCCCCGGCCAGGGTGGTGGAGCGTCTGTTGGAGAACGCGCTGTGAACCCTCTGCTGATTTATCTTCATGGCCTGAACAGCTCTTCCCAGTCCCATAAGGCAAGGTTGACGGCTGACTATATCCAGCAGTGCGATCTTGACCTGGCGTTCTGGGGTCCCGACTTACCAATGCTTCCCAGGGATATATCGGTATTTTTGCAATCCCAACTTGAGAACAGCGTAGGTAGTCGACCGATTTATATCCTGGGCAGTTCACTGGGCGGTTTTCTGGGGGCCTGGCTCCAGAACTGGTTACTACCAAAAGCCGGCGACTACCCTGTCCGGCTGGTCTTGATTAATCCTGTGGTATTGTCCGCCAGCCGGTTTGAAGATTTTCTTGGCCCCCAGAAGAACTTCCATACTGGCCAGGAGTGGGTCTTGGATCGGGATTATATTGATCAGTTGCTGGTGCTTGAGGTTGATCCGCCTTCAGAGCCGGACTCTGCTCTGCTAATGGTTCAGACTGGCGATGACGTCCTGGATTACCGTGAGGCAGTGTCCAGGTATTCAGACAGTCCAATGGTGGTTCAAGAAGGGGGAAGCCACGGGTTTGATCATTTTGAGGAAGCTTTACCCGATATTATGACATTTTTCGGGGTCCCCTCCGAATAGCCATGACCAGTGCTTAATTCTGGCTAAGGGCTTTGGTCTGGATGGTGTAGTGACGGGCACACAACTCCTGCTTCAATCTCTGCCTGTCGATGGCTCCCTCCGGGGTTTTCGGAAGCTGATCAAGTAGAGCCAGGCGGACGGGCAGCTTGTAGGCAGCCAGGCTGGGGGTCAGCCATTCGCGGACTTCCCCGAGGTTTAAAGAGGCCGTTTTGGAAACAATACAGGCGCAGATGGCTTCCCCCCAAATTTCGCAGGGTGTCCCCAGTACGGCACACTCACTGACACGAGGATGGTTATCCAGTACCACTTCCACCTCCCTGGCCGAAACCCGGTAGCCCCCGGCTTCAATGGTTTCAGGATTGCGTTGCCCCAGCAGCTGGTAAATATCCCCCGATCGAATGGCCAGATTGCCGGTCCGGAACCAGCCATGGTCATAGCTCTCCTGTGTTACGTCAGGGCTGCCATAGTATTCCTTAAAGAGCTGTGGACTGCGGACTTCCAGCTCACCGGGACCTGTGGCCAGAACTCTGCTTCTGTCGTCCACAACCCTCAGGCTGACCCCCGGGAAAGGTTCTCCAGCAATGCCGGGGTATTGCCGGGTGTTACTGGTTTCATGGAGAATCAAGCCTGATTCCGTGGTGCCATAACGAAACAGCAATGGTTTGCGGGTAATCTGCTGCCATTGTTCCTGAAGCCCCGGGGGAATGGGAGTGGAGCCGGTGATGCACTGGCGGAGTTTCTGTGCTCCCTTCTGCCAATGTCTGCGCTGATGGTCTGGTGCTTTATGCCAGGCATCCACCAGATATTGATAGAGGGTGGGGACAGCGGTAAACAGAGAAGCTTTGCCCGTGGAAAGGTGCTTCCATATTGGCTGGACTTTGAAGTTATAAACCATTTCACAACAGCTCCCGGCGGCCATGGCGCTGAGCAGGCCGCTGATCAGGCCGTGGGAGTGGGCAAGGGGCATGACATGGAGGAGTCTGTCTTCCGGCTGCCACTGCCACAGTTGGAGCACCGCTTGCACCTGGGCCATCAATGAGCGAAAAGAGTGTACCACCGGGAAGGGGTGTCGGGTTTTACTGGAAAACAGAATCAGGGCGTGGTCTTCTGTGCTGGCCAGTTTTAGAGGGGCTGGCGTTTCACTCAAGTCACGGGTGCAGACCAGCTTGATATTGGCAGACTGGGCCAGATAATGGGCTTCAGCGCTGAGTGAGGGGGGGTATATCAGCCGCTTGATATCAAGATTTCGCATTCGCCATTGCCACTCGGGCAGGGACATCATGGGATCCAGCGGGACGGCTATGGACTCCGCAAGCCAGATGGAAATCAATGCCATGGCCGAAGAAGCCTGGCGGTCAGCGAGAAAGGCGATGCATTCTCGTTGAGATGGGTCTGAGCCCCCATCGGCAGGGGGGGCGATAGGCTTGAATGCGCCCTGTTTCAGGGTATTGGCCAGATGGCGTGCCTGGTTGACCAGGTTGCCATAGCTGTGGCTGCCTTCTCCATCAATGATGACGGTTTGCTCTGGTGGGTGGCCAATGATCTGAGACAAAAAAGGCATCAGGCCCTCTGTGATTCCCGAAGGTTGCGCAAGTATAGACAGGCTTTTCTGCCTTGACTTGAAAAATATGTGAATGCAATTGGCAGGGGGTTTGAATACCGGTTTGAACAGTCTGTGCCCTATTCGTTACACTTTCCTATTTCATAACATTTTGCTCACTCCCAACCACCGACTTGTCAGCAAGGACTCATGGGAAACAACGACTACAATGCCGAGGCTATTGAAGTACTCAGTGGCCTTGACCCGGTTCGTAAACGGCCGGGCATGTATACCGATACCACCCGGCCCAACCACCTGGCCCAGGAAATCATCGATAACAGTGTGGATGAAGCTCTGGCCGGCTTTGCCAGCCGCATTCGGGTGACCCTTCACAAGGACCAGTCTCTGGAAGTCATGGACGATGGTCGGGGAATGCCCACCGACATTCATCCGGAACACGGTATTTCCGGTATTGAGCTGATCCTTACCCGCCTCCATGCCGGGGGAAAGTTCTCCAATAAAAACTATCAGTTTTCCGGAGGCCTTCACGGGGTGGGGGTCTCGGTGGTGAATGCCCTGTCGAGCCGTCTCGAAGTGACGGTGCGCCGTAATGCTGTGGTTTCCGCCATCAGTTTCAAGGACGGATACAAGGATGAGGACCTGCGTGAAATTGATACCTGTGGCCGCCGGAATACAGGTACCACGGTTCGCTTCTGGCCCGATGCTAGCTACTTTGATTCGCCGAAATTTTCGGTGCCACGGCTGATGCATGTGCTCCGGGCCAAGGCAGTGCTCTGCCCGGGCCTGAAAGTGGAGTTTGATGACAAAATATCCGGTGATCTGACGGAGTGGTATTACGAAGATGGCCTGAAAGATTATCTGAAAGGCAGCACCCATGAATACCCGACTCTGCCCTCGGAGCCCTTTACCGGTTCCCTGCAGGGAGAAAGTGAAGCTGTGGACTGGGCGGTGCAGTGGTTGCCGGAAGGAGGGGAGCTGCTGGCAGAAAGCTATGTGAACCTGATTCCGACCCCCCTGGGAGGCACTCATGTCAATGGGTTGCGCACCGGCCTTCTGGAGGCGATCCGTGAGTTCTGCGAGTTCCGTAATCTGCTGCCCAGAGGTATCAAGCTGGGGCCCGATGATCTCTGGGAGAACTGTGCCTATGTGCTGTCTGCCAAACTGGCAGACCCTCAGTTCTCCGGGCAAACCAAGGAACGCCTGTCTTCCAGGGAGTGCGCGGGCTTTGTGTCCGGAGTGGCCAAGGATGCTTTCAGCCTCTGGCTGAACCAGCATACCGCCGAAGGGGAACAGCTGGCAGAACTGTGCATCAACAATGCCCAGAAGCGGATGCGAAAAGCCAAAAAGGTGGCCAGGAAGAAGGTCACCCAGGGCCCTGCACTGCCAGGGAAGCTGGCAGACTGTGCCAGTCAGGATCTCAGTATGACCGAGTTGTTCCTGGTGGAGGGTGACTCGGCGGGAGGCTCTGCCAAGCAGGCCCGGGATCGTGAGTACCAGGCCATCATGCCGCTGCGTGGGAAGATTCTCAACAGCTGGGAGGTGGACTCGTCAGAGGTGCTGGCTTCCCAGGAAATTCACGATATTTCGGTGGCACTGGGAGTCGATCCGGCATCCGACAACCTGGATGGATTGCGCTACGGAAAAATCTGTATCCTGGCGGATGCTGATTCGGATGGTTTGCACATCGCCACTCTGCTCTGTGCCCTGTTTGTCAGGCACTTCCGCCCGCTGGTGGAGCAGGGGCATATCTATGTGGCCATGCCGCCCCTTTACCGGATTGATATCGGCAAAGAGGTTTACTACGCCCTGGACGAAGGGGAAAAAGACGGGGTCCTGGAACGGATCCGGGTGGAAAGCAAGCGGGGTAAAATTAATGTCCAGCGCTTCAAAGGGCTGGGTGAGATGAACCCCCTGCAGCTCCGTGAAACCACCATGTCAGCCGATACCCGGCGTCTGGTTCAGCTGACCCTGGATGATTTCACTGAAACCACCCAGCGCATGGATATGTTGCTGGCGAAAAAGCGCAGCAGTGATCGCAAGTCCTGGCTGGAATCCAAAGGGGATCTGGTGGAGATTGCCTGAAGCAAAACATTGGGGGTGGGAGTGCTTCCACCCTCAGAAGCCGGTGAATAGAAGGTCAACGGCTGAGAGAATATCCAGACGATGTCCGCTGATATTGGATAGCTTTCGACGGAGTATACCTGTAGGGATGGCTGCCAGATTGGGGGTATCGAGAAAGTATCTTTCTCCTTCAATGATCAGTTCTGGCATAAGGGTGTTAATGGGTTTTTCAACCCTGAGGGCGGGTATAAGAGGAGCAGATATTACAGTAGCTGTTTCTACCAGCTCTGATTGAAGAACCACAAGGAGTGTGCTGTCTAGCTGGTAAACATCAAACTGACTGACCATGCCAGGCTCCATACTTCTCGGCCAGTGTGCCTTCTCTCTCTATTCTCCGGTTGTATTCTTCAATGGCTTCCTGGTTTTCCTGCTTCCAGCGCTCGGCTTTTACTTTTCTCACTTCTTCTCGCAGCAGATTTTCAAACAGCATCGACAAGGAGCCAAGCCCGCAGCTTCTGGCCTCTTTGAGGAGGTCTTTGTCAATCGATACGCTCGTTCTTGTTTTTGCCATCACTGAACCTCGCCGATTTGTATAAGAGAGTTACTCATATTTGTATGCTGACAGGATAGTAATATATAGCATAAACATTCTTGTAGCGCTCTTCAGTGACGATGTGTTCACCAGTAGGTTATACATTCACCCAATACTTGAGATATTGTCCATTGCCTGTCCTATTTTGATTTCAGGAACAGGATTATGGGCAGGCTATGAAGACAGAAATTTCAAAGTCCACTTTCAAGGCGCAGGCACTCGCAATTATGCGGGAGGTTGAACGCAGTGGCGAGGAGGTTATCATAACCTCCCATGGCAAGCGGGTTTTGGTTCTCAAGCCTTTTCAGGGTGATGGTGAAACCAGGAGTCCTCTGGAACAGTTGGAGGGCAGTGTTCTTGCCTTTAATGACCCTTTTGAATCCGGAACGCTGTAATGACCGTAGATACCTCCCTGTTTGACGACACCCGCACTTTATATGGGCGGATGAAAGCCGCCTGTTCACAGGACTGGCAGGATTACTGCCATCACCGGTTTGTTGAGGGAATTGCCGATGGCAGCCTTCCTGAGGATTGCTTCCGGCACTACCTGCAGCAGGACTACCTGTTTCTGATCCACTTCTCCAGAGCCTATGCCCTGGCGGTGTATAAAGCAGACAATCTGGCGGACATGCGCTCGGCTTCCGATTCCGTGGGCGCCATTCTGGGGGAGATGACCCTGCATCTGGAATACTGCTCACAATGGGGGATGACGGAAGCGGATGTGGTCAAAGTACCGGAAGCCCGGGCCAATATGGCCTATACCCGCTATGTGCTGGAACGGGGTATGGCCGGTGATATTCTGGATTTGTACACGGCCCTGTCTCCCTGTGCGGTAGGGTATGCGGAAATTGGCCGTCGGCTGATCAATGATCCTGCCACCCGAAAGGAAGGTAACCCTTACTGGAGCTGGATAGAGGCTTACGGCGGTGATGAGTATCTGGAGGGTGCGGTTCGGCAGATCCAGTCCCTGGACCGGCTGGCGGAGCAGCGTTTCAATGAAGGGCGGATGGAAAGTCTCTGTCGTACTTTCCGGGAGGCAACCCGGCTGGAGGTTGGGTTCTGGCAGATGGGCTGGGATCGGGCTTTTTAAGGGGCTTTTTCACTTGTCCGGTGCGTAGGTTGCTGCTGATCGAAGTAAAGCGCAACGCCGGTGTGCTGTATTTATACCGGGTTCACGTTGCGCTTCGCCATGTTCAGCAGCAACCTACAGGTGGTCATCCCCATTCACTGCAAACGCGCTGGGGCCGTTATGGTTGAGAGGTTTTCAGGAAGTTTTAGCTTGCTGATTGTTTGTGGTTGAGTTTCTTTTTTACTTGTTGTGAATGACAGATTTATTGAAGCGCTGCTTTGTTGTAATTATGAAGCGTTGTACTTGAATTTATGGTAAATGTTCTGTCAGGGCGCTGTTCAAATTAAGTGTTGCTCTACCCAATGTATAGAAACTTGATCTAAAAAAGCCTCCTCTGAGAAGAGTTGAGTTTTAAGAAACCTTTTCCACCCGAGGTAACGAGACAGGTATTTTGTTG